>NZ_JBSHBJ010000037.1:47618-79574 GCF_053611945.1 Kribbella sp. NPDC054772
AAAGCAGCGTAAAACACGTCGGGATTGTCTCCCGGACCCCCGCATCCGGCGCGGAAATCGCCACGCAACCTCGCCGCGTTGGAGAAACGGCCACGATGGAACCACATCGAGGCCTTCGCTCCAGCACGCCGATGCACCGCACCGAGCACCTGCTCGCGACGGCGCGGGACCGGGAGACACGCCCAGTTGTCCACAGGCGGACGGCAGTGCGGCAGCGCACTGTCGTCGCGCCGGACTAGCATTCCCGGGTGACATCGGACTCGCCGGAGCAGCTGACGCTGTTGCGGGACACCGTGCGCAAATCGCGTACGAAGGAGCCCGCACCGATCACCGACTCGCAGCCGGTGGCGCGGATCGCGGTGGATGTCTCGCTCCCGCATCTGGACCGGCCGTTCGACTATCTCGTGCCGGAGGACATGGCCGCGGCCGCGCAGCCCGGTGCTCGGGTGAAGGTGCGCTTCGCCGGCAAGGACCTCGACGGCTTCGTGCTGGAGCGGCTCGACGAGTCCGACCACTACGGCAAACTGGTCCGGATCCGCAAGGTCGTCTCCCCGGAGCGAGTGCTGACACCGGAGGTCGCCGACCTCTGCCGCGCGGTCGCCGATCGGTACGCCGGTGTGCTCGCGGACGTCACCCGGTTGGCGGTGCCGCCGCGCCACGCGAAGGTGGAGGGCGAGCCGCTGCGCTGCGATCAGCCGCCGCGCCCGCCGGTGTCCACCTCGCGGTCCGAGTGGTCGTCGTACCCTCCGGGTTTTCTCGACGCGATCAGTCGGGCCGAGTCGCCGCGGGCGGTGTGGACCGCCGTACCCGGGGCTGATTGGGCGCTGGCCTTCGCGCAGGCGGCCGCGGTGTGCGCGGCGTCGGGTCGTGGGGCGTTGCTGCTGGCGCCGGACGCGCGCGATCTGGAGCGGTTGGCCGCGGCGTGTACGGCGGTGCTCGGGGAGTCCGGTTTCGTCACGCTCTCGGCGGACCTCGGACCGACGGCGCGGTACCGGTCGTTCCTCGCCGCGCTGCGGGGGTGCGCGCGGGTGGTGATCGGGACTCGGGCGGCGGCCTTCGCGCCGGTCGCCGATCTCGGGCTGGTCGCGCTCTGGGACGACGGCGACGAGTCGTACGCCGAGCCGCGCGCGCCGTACCCGCATGCTCGGGAAGTCCTGCTGCTGCGGGCGTTCCGGCAGAAGTGTGCGGCGTTGCTCGGCGGGTTCGCGCGGTCGGCGGAGGCGGCGGCGCTGATCGAGTCCGGGTTCGCGCACGAGCTGATCGCGGACCGGTCGGTGATCCGCGCGGCGGCGCCGGCGGTGCACATCGCGGGGGAGTCGGACATCGACTTGGCGCGCGATCCGAGTGCGCGGGCGGCACGGTTGCCGCACCGAGCCTTCGAGATCGCCCGGGACGGGCTGCGGTCGGGGCCGGTGCTGGTCCAGGTGCCGCGGGCCGGGTATCTGCCGAGTCTGGTGTGCCAGACCTGCCGGGCGCCATCGCGCTGCGACACATGCGGCGGGACCTTGCGCCGGACCGGGGGATCGGGGCCGCCGAGCTGCAGCGTGTGCGGGCGACCGGCGGCGGATCACCGCTGCCCCGAGTGTGGTGACACCCGGATGCGCGCCGCGGTCATCGGCGCACGGCGTACGGCGGAAGAGCTGGGGCGGGCGTTCCCGGGCGTCGTTGTGCGGACATCGGGCGGCGACAGCATGCTCGACGCCGTGTCGGACGCGCCCGCGCTGATCGTCAGCACACCCGGCGCGGAGCCCGTCGCCGAGGGCGGTTACAGCGCCGCGATGCTCCTCGACACGTGGCTGATGCTTGCACGCCCCGACCTCCGCGCCCCCGAGGAAGCGGTACGCCGATGGTTCAACGCGGCCGCATTGGTCCGGCCGGCCCGCGAAGGCGGCACCGTGATCCTCGTCGGCGACCCGTCCGCGCTTCCGCTCCAGGCGATCGTCAGGTGGAGCCCCGAGGGCTATGCGATGCGTGAGATCGAGGAACGCCGTACCGCTCGGCTGGCGCCCGCCGCGAAGCTCGCTGAGCTGACCGGGCCTGGCGAGTCGGTGGCGGACCTCATCGCTCGCCTTCGCGATCTCGTCCCGCCATCCGCCGGGCTCGAAGTGCTGGGTCCGGTGGACGTCGACGACGAGACCGTCCGCGCGGTCGTCCGTACTCCGCGCGCGCACGGCGCGACCCTCGTCCGCTCGCTCAAAGAAGCCCAGTCCGCACGGGCCACGAAGAAGAACCCCGGCTCCGTCCGAACCCAGGTAGACCCACCCAGCTTCGGCTAACCGGCGAGGAGTTGGTGGCCGAGCGAAGTCCGGTAGTACAGGACGGCACGGCCGTCGCGGCGGGAGTCGACGACGCCGGCGTTGCGGAGGATGCTCAGGTGGACGCTGAGCGTGGGCGCGGACACACCCAGCTGGTTCGCGAGATGGGTCGTGGACATCGGCAGGTCGAGATGACTGACGATGGCGGCTCGGGTCCGGCCGACGAGGTCTGCGAGCGGCGAGTCCGTGGTGTCCTGGCGGTCTTCCCACAACCGGCCGAGACCGCGTGGTGGGTAAGTGATCGTAGGTACGTGCGGCGCAGCCGTCACCGCGAGACCGGCCGGCCACGTGAAGACGCACGGCACCAGCAGCACGCCCTGCCCGGCCATCGGCTCGCCGTCGCAGCAGAACGGACGGTCGATCTCGATCCGGTCGCTGCTGTAGCGGATCGACGGGTGGAGGTTGCGGAACAGCCGCTCGATCCCACCGCTGGCGAGCTCGTCCATCCGGAACGCGAGATCCTCCTGCAGCAAGGACCGCATCCGCCGCCAGTCGGGTTCGATCGCGCGCCGCCAGTACGACTCGAGCGCCGACGTGATCCGCTCCAGGGCCTTGGCCGGGTGCGCGATCAGCTCGGGCAGCATCGGGTTGGGGGTGTCGGTGTGCAGCTTCCCGATCTCGTCGACCACCAGCTCGTGGGGTGTGGCGGCGATCGCGGCGAGGCCCGCTTCCAGGCTCGTCGACCGCCGCGGGGGCGCCGGGGTCAGGAAGTCGGGGATGTACCCGTACGACGGAATGAGCGCCCTGAGCAACGTCAGGTCGTCGCCCTCGATGGTCGGCCGGACCTTCTGCAGCCACGGCCCGTGGACGCTGCGCGCGGTGTTGTTGCTCAACGCCCGCACGCTGGTCACCGCCTCCCAGACCGGTGACAGCGCGAACCGGATCCGCCCGACGTCGCCGGCGCTCAGCCTGATCGTGATCACCGGACCAGATTAGTCCTGACCCTAATCGTCGACAACCTCCGGGCGACCCCGCAGAGTTGCTTCCATGAGCGCAGTCACCACCGTCACCAGCCCCAGACCGACCGCACTGCCGCGGGCCTTCTGGGCGCTGTGGGTGTGCCAGCTGGTCAACCGGCTCGGCAGTTTCGTGCAACCGTTCCTCGTCCTCTACCTGACCCACGACCGCCACCTCTCCGCCGGTACGGCGGGCGCGGTGGCGGCCGCCGTCGGCGCCGGGTCTGTCGCGGCGCAGCTCGTCGGCGGGTTCCTCACCGACCGCGTCGGTCGCCGCCTCACGATGCTGATCTGCTTCTTCGGTACCGGCGCCGCCCTGGTCCTGCTCGGTTCCGCGCGCGGCATGGCGATGATCTGGGCGGCCGCGTTCCTCGTCGGCCTGCTCGGTGACCTGTTCCGTCCCGCCGTACAGGCGACCGTGGCCGACCTGCTGCAGCCGACCGAGCGGGTCCGCGCGTACGGCCTGCTGTTCTGGGCGATCAACCTCGGCTTCTCGGTCTCGACCGTGAGCGCGGGCGTCCTCGCCTCGGTCGGCTACGGCCTGCTGTTCTGGCTGAACGCCGGTACGTCGGTGATCGCCGGCGTGGTGATCTGGGCGATGGTCCCGGAGAGCCGGCCGGTGCTCGACGACAGTACGCCGCGCCGCCCGCTGCTCGGGGTCGCGCTGCGGGACACGGTGTTCCTGCTGATGATCCTGCTCCAGATCGGCTACGCGACCGTCTACATGCAGGGGTACTCGACGCTCCCGCTCGCGATGTCGGACGACGGCCTGAGCTCGAAGACGTACGGTCTGGTGATCGCGCTCAACGGTGTCGTGATCGTGCTGCTGCAGCCGTTCCTCGGGCGCTGGATGGTGAAGCTCGACCGGCCGAAATTGCTCGCGACCTCGATGCTGGTGGTCGGACTCGGTTTCGGGCTCGGCGCGGTCGTGCACAGCTGGTGGGGATACGGGCTGTCGGTCGTGGTGTGGACGATCGGCGAGATCGGGTTCGCGGCGGTGATCGGTGCGGTGTTCGCCGATCTCGCGCCGGTCGACCTGCGCGGGCGCTACATGGGGCTGTCCGGAATGGCGTTCGGCGTCGGCACGGTGATCGGCCCGCTCGCGGGGACGAACGCACTCGAGCACTTCGGCCCGACGGTCACCTGGATCGGCTGCGCGGTCCTCGGCGTGGCGATCTTCATCGGCCAGTACTCGCTGGCTCCCGCCCTGCACGCCCGCGCCGCCGCGAACGTGGGGTGAGAGGCCGCAACGTTCTCGCCGGGTCTCGTAGGGTTGCGGTCATGACTGACGCAGTGGTGTTCGACATCGGTGGGGTGCTGCTGGACTGGAGCCCGACCTACCTGTACGCCGACCTGATTCCCGACGAGGAGCAGCGGACGCACTTCCTCACCAACGTGGCGACGCCGGCCTGGAACCACCGCCAGGACGAGGGCCGTCCGTGGGCCGAGGCGGTCGCGGAGCTCAGCGGTCTGCACCCGGAGCACGCGGAGTGGATCGAGGCGTACGACACCGGGTGGCTGAAGATGGTCGGCGGTGTCTTCGAGGAGACCGCCGCGGTGCTCACCGAGCTCCAGGCGCTCGGGCTGCCGACGTACGCGTTGACGAACTTCTCCGGCGAGAAGTGGGAGGTGGCCAAGGACGCGTTCCCGATCCTCACGCACTTCGACGGCGAGGTGGTGTCCGGGGTCGAGCAGACGACGAAGCCGGACGAGAAGATCTACCGCATCCTGATCGACCGCTTCGGCCTGGACCCGGCGCAGACCTTCTACACCGACGACATGGCGTACAACGTCGACGCTGCCCGGGCGGTCGGCCTCGACGCCGAGGTCTTCACCGGTGGAAGGAATCTCCGCGCCCAGCTCCGTGACCGTGGTCTCGCACTACAGTGAGCCTGTGACATCGGTGCCGGAGGATCGCTCACCCGCGATCGGGGATGTGGACCGCAACGCGGCGGTCGAGCGCGTGCAGACCGCCTACACCGGCGGGTACCTGACGCACGAGGAGATGGACGAGCGTCTCCACCAGGTGCTGTCCGCGAAGACCGGGCAGGAGCTCGAGCTGGCGGTCGCGTCGCTGCCCGCTCCGGACCCGGGCCGCTCGGCCACCATCACGGCGGCGACCGGCCGGATCAAACGCGTCGGCGCCTGGCGGGTGCCGCGGAAGCTCCGGGTCGACTCCGCGTTCGGGCGGGTGAAGCTCGACCTGTCCCGGGCGGTCTTCGAGCAGCCGGAGCTCGACCTCGAGCTGAACCTCGGCACCGGCAGCGCGAAGATCCGGGTACCGCGCGACGCGGTCGTCGACCTCGACGGCCTGACGACCGCCATGAAGGACTCGCGCTACCAGCCACCGGCCGCGTCCACCGGCACCGGCCCACGGATCCGGATCACCGGAACGGTCGGCTTCGGCAAGGTCCGCATCCGCCACGCGCGCCGCTAGAGCGCTGCGGAGATGGTCTCGGTGTACGTCGGCGTGCTCGCGAGGTACGCCGCCTCGACGTACACCGTGTTGGCCTGACAGGTCATCGGGGTCAGGGCCACGCCGGACTTGGCGGCGTACATCCGTTGTGGAGCGGCGAGGCCGTGGCGCCAGCGATTGATCTGGTAGGTCTCGTCGCCGGCGGCGCTGACGGTACGGGTCTCCCAGAGGATCCAGTTGCCGCAGGCAATAATCGTGTCGGTGACGACGGTGCCAAGTGAGCGGGCGGGGGAGTCGCCGGAGTCCCGCAGGTACGCCTTGCTCTGGTACTGGTCCGGGTCCGCGGCACCGACCTCTGACCACACGGTCGCACCGGCGAGCGTTGCGCCGCTCCACTGGTTGCAGGCGGTTGCTGCCGGCACCGGACGGGGCGCGCCGCCGGCCAGCGGAGCGGTGAGGACCCGCTTGCAGCGGCGGGCGGTCTCCGGTGCGGTGATCTCGCTGAAGGTGATCGCATCGGCCGACACCACCGGATCGGCGACGTACCCGGGCGCGGCGACGCAGGTCACCGGGCGCGCCTTGAGCGTCGCGAGGTCGGAGACGATCAGGCAGGAACGGTTCTTCGCGTCGGTGGAGCTGTACGCGAAGGTTCCGTCGTACGCGCCGATCTCGGGTTCGGAGACCGGCGGGAGTCCTGCCGGGGTGGTCGCCTTGCCGGTGGTCAGGTCGTAGCGGACGATCTTGATCTGCGGGTCCGGGCCGTCGGAGCGGATGTCCTGGATCAGGGCCCAGTGGTCGTCGATGACGACGGGGGACTGGGCCACGAAACCCGCTGCGGGGACGTGCCGGACCACGACCTTCTTGCCGGTGCGGGCGGTGATCGTCGTCGTCCCCGCCTCGTCGCTGCCGCGCGTCACGACGTACCGGCTCTGCTGGGTGACGAGGTGCTGGCCGTCGACGGGCTGCTTGAGGACGGCGGACCAGGTAGGCAACGCCGTACCGGTGTCACTCGGCCGCGTCGGTGTCGCCGACACCGACGGGGTCGGTGTCGGCGTCTTGGCCGGGCCAGCCTCCTTCGAGGACGAGCAACCGGCCACGGCCAGGACGAGAAGAGTGCCTACAGCAACGGTACGACGACGCATCACAGGCCGATGTTCTGGAACGAGTTGGCCAGCGTGGCGTTGAACAGGGCGCTCGCCGGGATGTTCTTCGGACCGTCCGTGACGTTGCCGCGGCTGTTGAAGCGGCGCTCGTTGAAGACCTCGAAGATCGCGATCGTGCCGTTCGCCTTGTTGTAGCCGCGGCCGACCTGGTAGTGGCCGCTGTGGTTGAAGGCGAGGTACGGGAAGTACCGCTTGAGCAGCTGGACGTGCTCGATCACCGGGGCCTTGTAGACGCCGAGGTGCTTCTGGTGCACCTGGAAGAAGGTCTGCGAGTTCCAGCCCTTGACGTTCTGCACGACGTACGGGCCGGCGGCCTTCGGCCAGGCGGTCTTCGCGTTCGTCTGCTTCACCATCGCCGAGATCGCGGTCCCGCCGGTGGTCGAGCCGAGGTCCTTCGCCCAGGACGCCTGGGTGTCCTTCTGCTTGTCGTCGGCCCAGTCGATCGACTGGAACGTCGCCGGACCACACCAGTACCCCTTCTCCTGCGAGGTCTGGTAGCCCTTCATGATGTACGCCGACGCCGGCGCGACCACCGGCGCCGCGGGAGTCTGTGGCGCCGAGGGGACCGGAGTCGAGGGACCCACGGTCGGCGCGGTGCGCGTAGGAACCGGCGTCGTGCTCGGGGCCGGCGTCGCCTCCGGGTTCGGCGGCGGTGTGTTCGCCTGCGCGATCTCGCGGAATTCGCGGGCCTTCTCGCGGCCGCTCCAGGCGGCCTGCATCTCGTCCAGCTCGGCCGTGACGCGCTGGCTCTTCGGCAGCGCCGCGCGCTGCTCGACGAACGTTGCCGGCGTCAGATCACCCGTCGAGATGTCCTGCTCGGTCCCGACCTCGTCCGACGCACGCAGGCTCGGCTCGGTCGTCGGCTCACTCATCAGGGCGTGCCGCTGGGCGCCGGTCGGTACCTGCTCGACGAACCCGAGCCCCAGGCAGTAGTTCTCGGTGTCCAGCTTGAAGCACCGCAGCATCGACGCGGCCTGCGCCGACTGGTCCGCGGACCGCAGCTGGACATCACCCGGCGACGTCTCCGTGACCTGTTTCACGACCTCACTCCACGACCGCGCCACCGGTTCCTCCGACGCGCTGGTCGTCGCAGTGGGCGTAGGTGTCGGAGTGACCAGACTCGGCAGCACGGTGGGCGACGACGTGGGGGTGGGCGTCGTGGACGGTTCCGTGACTGGTTCCGTGGCCGTTTCCGTGGGGGTAGCCCGCGTCGGGTTCGCGCGGAACTCCGGCTGGCGCGGTTGGTAGGCCTGGGCGGTGAGGGGCGCCTGCGCAAGCAGTGCGCCCAGGAGGATCAGAGTTGCCCCCCGTGCTGCAGTGAGCATTGGGTCTCCCGTGCGGCGTGTGACGGCAGTGACTGAGGGTACGCCTGGGACCACAGTACGTGCTTGAGGCAACGATGGGGAGGGGGCCTGGGGCCTGAATCCCTCGACGCCGCGCACTAGACTTGCTCGGTCCCGGTCCGTGGAACGTGTGGAGAGTCTGTGTCGGTCCAACCCATCCGCCTGTTCGGCGACCCCGTGCTGATCACCAAGGCAGAGCCGGTCGTCGACTTCGACGCCGAGCTGCGCCGCCTGGTCGCGGATCTCACCGACACCATGCAGGACGCACCCGGTTCCGGTCTGGCCGCGCCGCAGATCGGGGTCGGCCTGCGGGTGTTCACGTACCACGTCGAGGGCGAGCTCGGGCACCTGATCAACCCGGAGTTGACACTGTCCACGGAGGACCAGTTCGGCCCCGAGGGCTGCCTGTCGATCCCCGGTCTGACCTTCGACTGCCGCCGCGCCCTGTCGGTGATCGCCAAGGGCTTCAACATGTACGGCGACCCGGTGGTGATCGAGGGCTCGGACCTGCTCGCCCGCTGTATCCAGCACGAGACCGACCACCTGGACGGCGTCCTGTTCGTCGACCGGCTCGATCGCGACACCCGCAAGCAGGCGATGAAGGCGATCCGGGAGGCCGAGTGGTCCGGCCTGGCGGGGCTGTCCGGTCCGCCGCAGGTCAAGGTCTCGCCCCACCCCATGAACGGATTCGGTCTGTGAGAGTCGTCTTCGCCGGTACGCCGGAACCTGCCCTCACCGCGCTCCAGGCGATCGTTGCCAGCCGCCACGAACTGGTCGGAGTGGTGACCCGTCCGGACGCGCCCGCGGGCCGCGGCCGCAAGCTCGTCGCTTCGCCGGTGGCGCAGTACGCCGAGGAGCTCGGCGGGATCGAGATCCTGAAGCCGGTCAAGCCGAGCGATCCCGAGTTCCTGGCCCGGATGCGGGAGATCGCGCCGGACTGCTGCCCGGTCGTCGCGTACGGCGGTCTGCTCCCGCAGGCGGCGCTCGACATCCCGCGGCACGGGTGGGTCAACCTGCACTTCTCGGTGCTGCCCGCGTGGCGTGGGGCCGCGCCGGTGCAGCACTCGATCATCGCGGGTGACGACGTGACCGGCGCGAGCACGTTCCGGATCGTGAAGGCGCTCGACGCCGGCCCGGTGTTCGGCGTACTGACTGAGCCGATCGGACCCGAGGACACCTCGGGTGACCTGCTGCACCGGTTGGCGGTATCGGGTGCGAAGCTCCTGGTCGACACGCTCGATGGGATCGAGGCCGGCATCCTGGAAGCGCGGGAGCAGCCGGGTGACGGGGTGTCACTGGCCCCGAAGATCACGGTCGAGGACGCGGAGCTGGATCTGAGCGCGCCGGCGCAGCGAGTGGACCGGCTGGTGCGTGGGTGCAACCCGGCGCCGGGCGCGTGGACGACGTTCCGTGGCGAGCGGTTGAAGGTGCTCGCGGTCCGGTTGACGGACGAGGAGTTGAAGCCCGGCGAGCTGCGGGCGACGAAGTCGAGCGTGACGGCCGGCACCGGCAGCAAGGCGGTCGAACTCGTCACGGTCCAGCCGCAGGGCAAGAAGCCGATGGCCGCCGCCGACTGGGCCCGCGGTATCCGCCTGACTGACGAGGACCGGTTGGGGTGAGCGACCGATCGCCTCGTAACCGGGGTCCGCAGCGTCGTCCGGATCGGGTGCGCGGGGTCGCGTACCGCGTCATCCGGCAGGTGACGTCCGCGGGCGCCTACGCGAACCTCGAGCTGAACAAGGCGCTCCGCGAAGCGCGGCTTTCGGGCCGCGACGCCGCGTTCTGCACCGAGTTAGTGCACGGCACGCTCCGCTGGCAGGGCACGTACGACGCGTTCCTCGCACGCAGCGTGTCGCGTGCATTGGAGGATCTCGACCCCGAGCTGCTCGACCTACTGCGGCTCGGATCCCACCAGCTGCTGAACATGCGCGTCGACTCGTACGCCGCGGTGGACGAGATGGTCACGCTCACCCGCTCCGAGCTCGGCCAGAAGCGCACCGGCCTGGTGAACGCGGTCCTGCGGAAGATCAGCCAACGCTCGCTCGACCAGTGGATCGCTACCGTGGCCCCGACCATGGCCGAGGATCGCCTCGGTCATCTCGCGATCGCCGACGCCCACCCTCGTTGGGTGATCGAAGCGTTCGACCGGGTGCTCGACGACGGCCTGGAGGATCTGCTCGCGGCCGACAACGAGCCGCCGCGAGTGACGCTGGTGGCGAGGCCCGGTCTGGCCGAGGTGGACGAGTTGGTGGCCGCCGGCGCGACGCCGGCGCGATGGTCGCCGTACGGCGCGGTTCTCGACGGTGGCGGTGATCCGGGCCGGATCGAAGCGGTCGCGACCGGGCGGGCCGGCGTACAGGACGAAGGTTCGCAGCTCGTCGCGCTGGCCCTGGCAGCGGCCAAGGTCGACGGGGACGACGCCAACTGGCTCGACCTCTGTGCGGGGCCGGGTGGGAAGTCGGCGTTGCTTGCTGGGTTGGTGGAGCAACGCGACGGTCGGCTGACCGCGGTCGAGCCGCTGAAGCACCGCGCGGACCTCGTCCGGCAGAACCTGCGAGCGATCCCGGGCGAGCACAAGGTCCTGGTCGGCGACGGCACGAAGCCGACGTGGCCGGCCGGTTCGTTCGATCGCGTGCTGGCCGACGTACCGTGCAGCGGTCTCGGTGCGCTGCGTCGACGCCCGGAGGCCCGGTGGCGCCGTACGCCGGCCGATGTCGAAGAGCTCCGCCCGCTTCAGGAGTCGCTGCTCGACTCGGCGATCGAGTCGGTTCGCCCAGGCGGGGTCGCCGCGTACGTGACCTGTTCGCCGCACCCCGACGAGACGCGCGCCGTCGTCGACGCGGTGCTGCGTCGCCGGACGGACGCTGCTCTCGAGGATGCGCGGCCGCTGTTCCCCGGCGTACCGGATCTGGGGGAGGGGCCGGACGTGCAGCTGTGGCCGCATCTGCACGGGACCGACGCGATGTACCTAGCGCTGATCCGGCGGTCATAATCCGGACCTGCTGACAGGCGCTACTGCCGGAACGGTCATGATTGTGACGTGACAACAACCGCCACGCGTCCCGCACCGTCCACCCGGAACCATCAGGTCGTGGGCCTGGCGGCAGCCTTCGGGATCGGCATGCTCGTCGCGATCCAGTCCCGCCTCAATGGCGAACTCGGCGGTCTGCTCGGCGACGGGATCCCGGCGGCACTGATCTCGTTCGGCTCCGGCCTGCTGATCCTGCTGATCGCGACCGCGGTGGTACCGCCGGTCCGGCGCGGGCTCGGCCGGGTCTGGCAGACCATCCGGACGCCGATGCGTGGGTACGGCGGTCTGCGCTGGTGGCAGTGTCTCGGGGGAGTCGCGGGCGCGTTCCTCGTCGCGACGCAGTCGATCACCGTGTCCGTGATCGGCGTCGCGGTGTTCCTGGTGGCGGGTGTGGCCGGGCAGGCGATCAGCAGCCTGGTCGTGGATCGTCTCGGGTTCGGTCCGGCCGGTCCGCAGCCGCTCACCGCGGTGCGGATCGTCGGTGCGTTGATCGCGCTCCTCGCGGTCGGCCTCGCGGTCTCGGAGCAGTTGAGCCACCCCGACGGTCTGTTGCTGGCGGTCCTGCCCGCGCTCGCCGGCGTCGGCACCGCCGTACAGCAGGCCATCAACGGGCGGGTCGCGCGGACCGCGTCGACCGATGCGTACGGCGCGGTCGCGGCCGGCGTGGTGAACTTCCTGGTGGGCTTCGCCGCGCTGCTGATCGTCTTCCTCGTCGACCTGGCGCTCCGCGGTGCGCCGCGGCACCTGCCGAACGAGCCGTGGCTCTACCTCGGTGGCGCCTGCGGTGTGATCTTCATCAGCGCCGCGGCCGCCGTCGTCCGCGTGGTCGGCGTCTTCGTCCTCGGCCTCGGCACGATCGCGGGCCAACTGATCGCCAGCCTCGTGATCGACATCTTCCTGCCGGTCGCCGACAAGCCGATCACCACCACAGTCGTCGCCGGCACGCTCCTCGCCCTGGTCGCCGTGATCGTTGCCGCGATTCCCAACCTGCGCCGCCGCTGAGGCGGATCTCCACCACTCACCAACCGCGCCGCACGCGGGCAGCTCAGGCTCAGCCTGCGCCGTCGGTCCGAGTTGGTGAGTGGTGCAGGTCCGGGTTCAGGTGGTGGCCGGCGCCTCGGCCGCGACGACCGGCTTGCGGCGGCGCGACTTCAGGACGCCTTGGGAGACGGCGACGCCCATCAGGACCACCAGGCCGCCGACCGGCTGGTACCAGGCGATGTGCTCGTGCAGGACGATCACGCCGACCAGGATCGAGAAGATCGGCATCAGGTAGGTGACCATCGACGAGCGGCTGGCGCCGATCAGGCGGATGTTCCGCATGCTCAGGACGAAGGCGAGGCCGCTCCCGAGCGCACCGAGGGCGACGACGCTCAGCACCACCTCGGGCGACAGGGACCACGGCGCGGGCGGAGCCTGTCCGGTGACGAGCGGCGCGACGATCGCGAGCTGCACAGTTGCGCACAGCAACAAACTCGCCGACAGTGCCGTGCCCGACAACGTCGTACCGGCCAGGAATCGTTTCTGGTAAGGGATTGCCAGTCCGTAGAACCCGGCGGCCAGCATGCACAGTCCCTGCCCGACCAGGTCCGCGCCGCCGTCCACCCGCCAGGCGCCGAGGACGACGAGCATCCCGGCGAAGCCGATCAGCAGACCGAGCCCGCGCTGCAGCGAGAACGTCTCCGTCCGGAAGATCAGCACCGCGATCGGCAACACGATCAGCGGGGTGATGCCGTTCCAGATGCCGGCCAGTAGCGAGGGGATCCGCTGCTCGCCGTACCCGAAGAGCGTCCACGGGATCGCGGAGCCGATCGCGCCGACGACGAACGAATGCGCCCACAGCCGCGGATCCCGGGGCAGCGGCTCGCGCTTCACCGCCAGGATCGTGAGGAGGACGACGGATCCCGCGATCACCCGGCCGAGCGCCAGGTAGAGCGGCGGCAGTTCGCGGACGCCGACCGAGATGAACAGGAAGCTGCAGCCCCAGATCGCGGCCAGCGCCAGCATGATCGGAAGCCAGGCCCGCACCGGGGCCTTGTCAGGAGTCGTCACCGTGCTCACTCCTGACATCCTGCACTACAGTTCGGACAGTTCGCGCATTTTTATCCGCAATCGGGCAGATCCCGGGCGGAGGGAAAGGATGACGTTCATGGGTGCCTTCGACGTGGTGGCGGTCCGCAAGCAGTTCCCGGCGCTCGAGGAGGGCGCGGCGCACTTCGACGGTCCGGGCGGCTCGCAGACCCCGCAGGCCGTCGCCGATGCGGTCGCGCGCACCATGACCTCCGCGCTCGCCAACCGCGGTCAGCTGACCCCCGCCGAGCGACGCGCCGACGAGATCGTGCTGAACGCCCGCGAGGCGATGGCTGACCTGCTCGGCACCACCGCACAGGGCATCGTGTTCGGCCGCAGCATGACGCAACTCACCTACGACTTCTCCCGCACCCTCGCCAAGACCTGGTCCCCGGGCGACGAGGTGATCGTCACCCGCCTCGATCACGACGCGAATGTCCGTCCCTGGGTGCAGGCCGCCGAGGCTGTCGGGGCCACCCTCAAGTGGCTCGGATTCGACCCGGAGACCTCCGAGCTCGACGACATCGCCCCGCTGCTGTCCGACCGCACCCGGCTGGTCGCGGTCACCGCCGCCTCGAACCTCCTCGGCACCCGTCCCGACACCGAGCGGATCGCCGCGCAGGTCCACGAGGTCGGCGCCCTGATCTACGTCGACGGTGTGCACCTGACCGCTCACGCCCCGATCGACGCGCGGTACGCCGACTTCTACGCGTGCTCGCCGTACAAGTTCTTCGGCCCGCATCTCGGGGCCCTGACCGCTGCGCCCGAGTTGCTCGAGACGCTGAAGCCCGACAAGCTGCTCCCGTCGACGGACGCCGTACCGGAGCGCTTCGAGCTCGGCACGCTGCCGTACGAGCTCCTCGCGGGCACCACCGCCGCGGTCGACTTCATCGCCGGCCTGGCGGGTACCGGCAGCACCCGCCGCGAGCGTCTCGTCAGCTCGCTGCGTGCCGTCGAACAGCACGAGGACGCCCTCCGCGACGACCTGGAGGCCCGCCTCCGGGCGATCCCAGGCATCACCCTCTACGGGCACGCAGCGCACCGCACGCCGACCCTGCTCTTCACGCTGGAGGGCCACGCTCCGGCCGAGGTTGCCGAGCGGCTGGCGGCGGCCGGTGTGAACGCCCCGGCCGGATCGTTCTACGCCTACGAGCCGGCCCTGCGCCTCGGGCTCGGCGCGGCCGGAGCGGTCCGCGCCGGTCTCGCGCCGTACACGGACCAGTCGGACGTCGACCGTCTCGTGGCCGCGGTCTCCACCTTGACCGTCCGATCAAGCACTAATTAAAGTCCCTGGGGAAATTAACCCGAGGGAGTCAGGTGAGAGAACCAAGCGCTGTTTTCGTCCAGGCCGAGACCTCGGACGGGTTGACCACAGCGACACGCTCCGGCACGACCTGGTCCGCGGCCGGCGTCGAGGTTGGCTGGAACGACGGCACCATCGACGTGACCGCGACGAGGATCTCCCGGGTCGCCCTCCGCTGGGCGGACCGGCTACCGTCCCGTGCCCTGATCCTCGGCGACGCGTGGGAGCGCTCGTACGGCGATCTGCAGTGGCGGCACCAGCAGCCCGAGCGGTTCCTCCCGTGGTACTTCCTCGCGCACGACCCCGAGACCGGCGCCACCACCGGCGCCGGGGTGGACGTGCAGCCGAACGCGTTCTGCTCCTGGACGGTCGACGGCGACGGCTTCACCCTGTGGCTCGACCTGCGCAACGGCGGCGGTCCGGCACACTTGGAGGGGCGAACCGTTTCCGCCGCGACCGTGCGACGATTCGAGGACGCGGGGACACCGTGGCAGACGCTGCACGCAGCGGTCGCCACCATGAGCACCCGGCTACCGGCGCGACCTGAGCCCGCGCCGGTGGCCGGGCCTTTCGTAGGCGCAAACAACTGGTACTACGCCTACGGGGCCAACTTCGACGAGAAGGCGGTCCTGCAGGACGCGTCCACGATCGTCGAGCTCGCCGACGGTCACCCGGTGAAGCCGTTCAGCGTCGTCGACGACGGCTGGTACCCGGGCGGCATCTGCTCCGGTGGCCCCTGGGACCGCGGCATCCCCGGCGTGTTCGACGACATGGCCGGTACGGCGGCCGCGATCAAGGCGATCGGTGCGCGCCCGGGCCTCTGGTTCCGCCCGCTGCTGGTTCGCGAGCCCAGTCCGCTGACGTCGACGGCCCCGCACGACAAGCCCGGGCGCGCGCTCGACCCGACGTACCCCGAGGTGCTGGACGGGATCCGGGCGGATCTGCGGCGGTTCAAGGACTGGGGTTTCGAGCTGGTCAAGCACGACTTCAGCACGTACGACGTGTTCGGTGGCTTCGGCCCCGCGATGGGGTCCCGGCTGACCCGCGACGGCTGGCAGTTCCACGACCGGTCGCGGACCACGGCCGAGATCGTCGTCGAGTTCTACCGCGAGATCCGGGCCGCCGCGGAAGGCGTCGTACTGATCGGGTGCAACACCGTCGGTCATCTCGCGGCCGGCCTGGTCGACATCCAGCGGACCGGCGACGACACGTCCGGCCGGGACTGGGAGCGGACCCGGAAGATGGGCGTGAACACGCTCGCGTTCCGGCTCCCGCAGCACAACCGGTTCTTCGCCGTCGACGCGGACTGTGTCCCGTGCACGCCGCAGACGCCGTGGGAGCTCAACGAGCGCTTCCTGGACCTGGTGGCGCGGTCGGGTACGGCGCTGTTCCTGTCGATCGACCCGGCGGCCCGGACCGAGCGCACGGACCGGGCGTTGCGGGCCGGTATCCGGCTGGCGCTCGATGGTGGCGCCAACGATGGGCTCGAACCGACCGACTGGCTGGTGAACACCACGCCGACCGAGTGGCGGTCGGGTGCCGAGACGCTTCACTACGACTGGTCCGAGCCGTGGGGCGCCGACCCGAATGGTTAGACGGGGTACGAACTTCGATCGCGTCGGCGGCTTCAACGATGCCGTCGTCCTCGACGCGATCCGCCGCAGCGAGCAGCTCAGCCGCGTCGAGCTCGCCGAAGCGACCGGTCTGTCCGGTCAGGCGATCTCGAACATCGCGCGCCGGCTGCTCGACGCCGGCCTGGTCCGCGAGGCCGGCCGGCTGCGCGGTGCGGGCCTCGGCAAACCGCGGACGCTGCTCGAGCTCGAACCGACCGGCCAATACGCCGCCGGCGTCCACCTCGACCCCTCGGTCGTCACCGTCGTCCTGCTGGATCTCACCGGCGGGGTCGTCGCGCGACGGCCCGTCGACCAGGACGCCGACGACCCCGGCGTGCTGATCGACGGCATCGCGAAGACGATCGAGGACGTGATCGCGGAGTCCGGCGCACCCCGCGACCGCGTGACCGGAGTCGGGATCGCCGCGCCCGGTCCGATCGACGTCGAACGCGGCGTGGTCGTCGACCCGCCGAACCTGTCGACCTGGCATCTCGTTCCACTCCGGGACGAGCTGCGGGAGCGCACCGGGCTCCCGGTCGTCCTGGACAAGGACGTAACCGCCGCCGCGTCCGCCGAGCGCTGGGCCGGGCAGGGCGGCAGCTTCCTGTTCTTCTACCTCGGCACCGGCGTCGGCGCCGGCCTGGTGATCGAGGACGAGCTGATCCGCGGATCGTCGAGCAACGTCGGCGAGATCGGTCACGTGATCGTCGATCCCGACGGGCCGCTCTGCTACTGCGGGCGTCGCGGTTGTGTCGGTGAGTCCAGCCAGCCGCGGTACCTGGTGCAGCAGGCGGTCGATGCCGGCGTACTTGCCTCCGGCATCGACCTCGACGACCGGCTGGCGGTGGACGCGGCGTTCGCGCGACTCTGCGAGCTGGCCGTGGACGGACCCGCTGCCGTGATCGTCGCCGGGCTCGCGACCCGGATCGCCAAGGTCGTCGAGGACATCGCGAACCTGCTCGACCTCGAGCGCGTGG
Source organism: Kribbella sp. NPDC054772 (assembly GCF_053611945.1). Classification (NCBI taxonomy): domain Bacteria; kingdom Bacillati; phylum Actinomycetota; class Actinomycetes; order Propionibacteriales; family Kribbellaceae; genus Kribbella; species Kribbella sp. NPDC054772. The sequence continues at coordinate 64,806 of NZ_JBSHBJ010000037.1, forward strand.
TCTTCGGCGGTCCGCACTGGGAGCAGCTCGCACCGGTCTTCGGCGACGCGGTCCGGGACGCGCTGACGGACCGGTTCCTGGTCCGCGCGGTGCACCCGTTCGAGGTCGCCGGTACGGTACTCGGCGCCGAGGTCGGCGCGATCGGCGCCGCCAGTCTGGTCCTGGACCAGACCTTCTCGCCCAACCCCTCACTTGTCGGTGAAAGGTAGATGTGTTGATGATCGACCCCGAGGTCCTGACCCGCGCCACGGCGGCTGTTCAGCAGGCCACCGGCGACGCCGCGATCGCGGAGATGTTCCGGCGCTCGATGGCCGAGAACCTGCCCGCGGTCGCCGAGCGGCTGCCGGACGGGACGACGTTCGTGCTCACCGGCGACATCCCGGCGATGTGGCTGCGCGACTCGGCCGCGCAACTGCGCCCGTACCTGCTGTTGTGCAAGGACGATCCGGGACTGCAGGAGGTCCTGATCGGGGTCCTGCACCGCCAGCTCGAGTACGTCGTCCTGGACCCGTACGCGAACGCCTTCAACCAGGAGGCGAACGGCGCCGGTCACGTCACCGACGAGACCGAGATGTCGCCGTGGGTATGGGAACGCAAGTACGAGATCGACTCGCTGTGCTTCCCGCTGGAGCTGGCGTACCGGCTGTGGCGGATCACCGGCCGCGCCGACGTGATCGACGACCGGTACCGCGCCGCCGCCGAGGCGATCGTCGAACTGTGGACCGTGGAGCAGGATCACGAGGCGAACTCGCCGTACCGCTTCCAGCGGCTCGACGATCGGCCGTCGGACACGCTGGTCCGCGAAGGCCGTGGCCGGTTGACGAAGCCGACCGGGATGTCGTGGAGCGCGTTCCGGCCGAGTGACGACGCGACCGAGCTGGGCTTCAACGTGCCGGGCAACATGTTCGCGTCGGTCGTGCTCGGCTACCTGCAGGAGATCGCGACCGAGGTACTGCGGGACGCGCCGCTGGCCGATCGCGCGAAGACGCTGAAGGCCGAGATCGACGAAGGCATCGCGCAGCACGGGACGATCGACCACCCGACCCACGGCCACGTCTACGCGTACGAGGTCGACGGTCTGGGCGGGTCCCTGGTGATGGACGACGCGAACATGCCGAGCCTGCTCGGGATCCCGCTGACCGGGTACGCCGCCCCGGACGACCCGACGTACCTCGCGACGCGTCAGCTGCTGCTGAGCCCGGACAACCCGTACTACTACAGCGGCACGGCGGCCGCCGGAATCGGCAGCCCGCACACGCCGCCGCGGTACATCTGGCACATCGCCCTCGCCGTACAGGGGATCTCGAGCACATCGGCGCAGGAGCGCCAGCAACTGCTGGAACTCCTCCGCGACACCACCGGCGGCACCGGCCAGATGCACGAGGGCTTCGACGTCGACGACCCCACGCAGTACACCCGCGAATGGTTCTCCTGGGCCAACGCCATGTTCTGCGAACTAGCCCTGGTCCACGCCGGGATCAAGTGACGTCTCGGCGGCGCATTGTCCAGGTGGCGAGGATGCCAAACACCAGGCAGTAGCCGACTAGCGTCAGCAGGGCGCGGCCGCCGCTGACCGCGTCTCGTACGCCGGGTGGTGCGTCGGCGGCTGCCATGCCTGTCACGCTGAAGACGAGTGAGCCGGCGTTGGTTCCGGGGAGCACGTTGGCGAGCCATTTCAGGCTTGGCAGCAGGCTGCTCACGACGCCGGCCAGCAGGGTTTCGATGCCGAGGATCCATACGACGCCGAGACCGATCGGCAGCGCGACGTTGCGGAAGGCAACGGCCAGGACGGCTCCGGCCAGGCACCACGTCAGCAGGACCAGCCAGCCGCCGCCGAGGCCTTGCAGGAGGTCGGCGATGCTCGGCCAGTTCGTCGAGCCGTTCTCCGCGGCGGCGATGCCGACACTGCAGAGCGCACAGGCGGCGAAGATCCCCAGGACCCAGAGGGCGATCATCGTGCCGAGCGCGAGGAACTGTGCCCCGAGGATCGTGCCGCGCCGCGGGCGCTGGGTGAGGACCGTCTTCAGCGTTCCCCACGAGTACTCGCCGCCGAGCACAATCGCGCCCAGCACCAGCGCGAGCGCACCGGCGAAGATCGGGTAGCCGCCGATCGTGTTGTCGATGACGCGCTCCGGCAGCATGCCGCGCAGGACCTCGGCGCGCGGTACGCCGGTCGTGCTCGGGGTGTCGTCGCCGGTCGCGTAGGCCACGTACGGCAGCAGGTAGCCGAAGATCAGGCTCAGCACCAGCCCGGCGGCGAACAGCACCCAGACCGCGGCGCGCTTGCGGAGCTTGAGGATCTCCGCGCGGTAGCTACCCAACATCGGCCTTCTCCTCCGTCGTCGTGAGCTCGAAGAAGATGTCCTCAAGAGATCGTTCGGTGCTGTGCAGCTCGGACACGGCGATCCCGGCCTCGACCAGGACCCGGTTGACCTCGGCGGCCCGGTCCGGTGCGACCTTCACCCGCAGCGTGTCGTCGTACCGGTGCACCGTGCCGAACCCGGCGAGCAGCTTCTGAGCCTTGTCCTTGGGCGTGGCCTGGATGACCAGCTCCTGCTCGCCGCGCAGTTCGTTGACGTTGCGCTCGGCAACCATGCGGCCGGCGTTGATGATGCCGACCCGGTCGCAGATCTGCTGGACCTCGCCGAGCAGGTGACTGGACAGCAGGACCGTCCGGCCGTCGGTCCCGAGTTCGCGGATCAGCCGGCGCATGTCGCGCATCCCGGCCGGGTCCAGTCCGTTGGTCGGTTCGTCGAGGATCACCAGCTCCGGATCCTTCAGCAACGCGGCCGCGACCCCGAGGCGCTGCTTCATCCCCAGGGAGTACGTCGAGAACCGGTCCCGCGCGCGATCGGTGAGATCGACGAGCTCCAGTACCTCGTCGATCCGTTGCCGCGACACCCCGGCGTACTCGGCGAGCAGTCGGAGATTGTCCAGCCCGGACAGGTACGGGTAGAACGCCGGCGACTCGATCATCGACCCGGTCCGCCCCAGTACGCCGGCCTCGCCCGGGCGACCGCCGAGCACGCGCACGTTCCCACTCGTCGACGCGATCAGACCGGTGAGGATCCGGAGCGTGGTCGTCTTGCCCGCTCCGTTGGGTCCGAGAAACCCGTACACCTCACCCGGCAGCACCGTCAGATCGACACCATCGACCGCGAGGGTGTCGCCGTATTTCTTCGTCAGCCCACTGACCTCGACTAGCGCATCCATACCCCAGAGCGTGCCGTCGGCGACCCGTTCGCCGCGTCGGCTCCGGGGAGTGACCGCAGCTACCCCCACCGGAGTACTCAGGTGCTGGGGCTGGTCTCCAGACGGTGCACGCTTCCCGCCGCGAGCGCGTCCGCGACATGCTGTACGCCGCCGCGGATCAGGTCACCGTAAGCACCTTCGGGAAGCTGCGGGAGCCGCGCGCGGGCCAGCCGCAGATGCTCTTCGGCCCGCACGCGGTCGGCGAGCCTGCGGTAATCGTCAGCGAGGTTGAGATGCAGGGACGGCAACCAGCCGTCGTCCTCGACGACCTCCAGCGCACGCAGGTCCCAGGCGAGCTCGTCCTCGGTCTCGTCCTGTACGTCGGCCAGGTAGTGCGCGATCGCACAACGGGTCTGACGGTCGTCGACCGCGTCCCACAACGCGGTCAGTCGGGAACCGGCGGCGGCGCGATCGCCGGAGCGGCCGAGCTCGACGGCGGCCATGATTTCTTCGAGGTGCGTCATACGAGCACCCTCGGGCTTCGAGTGGGTGGAAGGTCAACCCAGCCAGCCGGGGCGGACCAGCCCGGTCTGGTAGGCGACGACGACGAGCTGGGCGCGGTCGCGGACGCCGAGTTTGATCATCGCCCGGCTGACATGCGTCTTCGCCGTGGCCGGGCTGAGCACGAGTCGCTCGGCGATCTCGTCGTTCGACAGCCCTTCGCCGACGAGCGCGACGATCTCCTTCTCGCGATCGGTGAGTACGTCGAGCTCCGTGCTCGCGTGCGGCTGCCGGCTGCGCGACGCGAACTCCGCGACCAGCCGCCGCGTGACGCCGGGGGAGAGCAGCGCATCGCCGCGCGCTACGACACGTACCGCCTGCAGCAGCTCGACCGGCTCGGTGTCCTTCACCAGGAACCCGCTCGCCCCGACCCGGAGCGCCTCGAACACGTACTCGTCCAGGTCGAACGTCGTCAGGATCACCACGTGTACGTCGGCCAGCTCGGGATCCGCGCCGATCTGCCGGGTGGCCTCCAGCCCGTCCGTGCCGGGCATCCGGATGTCCATCAGCACCACGTCGGGCTTCTCGGCCCGCGCGACCGTGACCGCCTCGGCGCCGTCCGGGACCTCGCCGATCACCGTGATGTCGTCCTCGGCGTTCAGCAACGACCGGAACCCGGCCCGCACCAACGCCTGATCATCCGCCAGCAGCACCCTGATCATGCGCTGGAGCTTATGCGAGCCCGGCGTCGTGGGCGAGGAGGGCGATCTGGGTCCGGTTCCCGAGCTCGAGTTTGGTGAGGATGTGCGAGATGTGCGCCTTCACCGTCGCGAGGCTCATGAACAACTCGGCCGCGATCTGCGCGTTCGCCTGACCCTGCGCGACGGCGAGCATCACGTCGTACTCGCGGGGCGACAGCCGCTGGAGCTTCTGCTGCGCGATGGTGTGCGCGTCGGCCTGGGTGGCGGCGCGGTCCATCAGGCGGCGGGTGATCGCGGGGGAGAGGATCGGGTCACCGGCCGCGACCCGGCGTACGGCGTCGACGATCTGCGCCGGCGGGGTGTCCTTGAGCAGGAACCCGCTGGCCCCGGCGCGCAGCGCGTGCAGGACGTTCTCGTCGGTGTCGAACGTGGTGAGTACGACGACCTCGGGCGGGTTCGTCCGGGCGCGTAGCCGGCGGGTCGCGACGATGCCGTCGACGCGCGGCATCCGCAGGTCCATCAGCACGATGTCGGGGAAGTGCGCGTCGACCGCTGCGGGGACCTCGTCGCCGTCGGCGGCCTGAGCGACGACCGAGATCCCGTTGGCGCCGTCCAGCATCATTTCGAGGCTGGCTCGGACCAACGCGTCGTCATCCACCACCAGGACCCGGATGTTCATGAGGGCCACGGTAGCGAGGCCTCGAGCCGGAACCCGCCACCGGGGACCTGTCCGTGGTCCAGCGTGCCGCCGGCCAGCTGCACCCGCTCGGTCAGCCCGACCAGGCCGGTCCCGCTGCCGGGCGCGAGCGACGTACCGTTGGAGGCCGCGTTCGTCAGCTCGATCCGCAACCCGTCACCCGGGCCGCCGTCGACCGTCAGGTTCACGGGGTGCCCGGCGGCATGTTTGCGCGCGTTCGTCAGCCCCTCCTGCACGACCCGGTACGCCGTCCTCCCGGTTGCCGGCGGCAACGAGGTCGCGTCCGCCACCTGGTCGTCGTACGCGATCGTCGCCCCGGCCTCGCGGGACTCGTCGACGAGCGCCCGCAGATCGTCGAACGTCGGCTGCGGGCGGCCCTCGTAGACGTCCTCGTCGCGCAGGACGTTGATCACCGCACGCAGCTCGTCGAGCGCCTGGTGTACGCCGGTACGGATCACGCCGGCGGCCTTCGCGAGCTTCTCGGGTGAGGAATCGGGGCGGTACTCGAGCGCACCGGCGTACGTCGCCAGCAGGGACAAGCGGTGCGCGAGTACGTCGTGCATCTCGCGCGCCATCTTCGTACGTTCCAGCGTGCGCGCTTCGGCGACCCGGCGGCCCTGCTCGGACTCGGCGCGGCGGGCCCGTTCGCGCAGCGACATGAGGAGCTGCTGGCGGGCCTGGGTGCCTTGCCCCCACCCGAGAAGCGCGGCGTGGACGACGACGTCGAGCACCGCGAACCAGAGGAACGGCAGGCCGTGGATCGGTTGCCACGCGCCCTGGATCAGGTGCGCGACCGTGCCGATCACGGCGACCAGGAGCGCGGTCCGGAACGGGCGGCGGAGGGCGACCGTGAGCGTGCCGACGGTGGACGGCGGTGTGGCGGCAGGGGAGAACATCGCGAGGACGGCGACCGCGATCGCCCCGTGCACCGGCCGCCGGAACACAAGCGGAAGCAGCGCGACCGACGCGACACCGACCACGATGTCGAGCCACAGGAACTTGCGGTGCTCGGGATCCGGCAACCGCCCGATGATCGTCCCGGCCACCATCGCTGCGATGGCTGCGATCGCGACGGCGTCGACCCAGCGAGGTGCCTTCTGCGGCACACACGTCTCCTCCATGCCGCCGAGACTAAGCCGCCGCACCCGTCCCCACCACCGACCAAAGTCGAAGCCGCACCGACTTCGGACCACCTAGTGCCAGCCGCCCGACCGATGCCTCACCCCTACGGGCTGCAGCAGGTTGGACCCACAACCCCGCTAGCCCAGGGAGCCACAATGCCCAGCCCAAACACCACCCCGGCCCGTCCGACCGCACACAACACCCCCGGAGCAGTTCCCGGAGCGCGGCGGGCTGCTGGACGCAGCCGATTAGCCGTCGTCGGCGTCACCGCCGCCGCGGCGGTCGCCGGCTGGGCGGTCCTCGCACCGCTGGCCGGCCTTACGCTCACCGCGCGTCAAGGCGGCGTACAGCACATCGGCGTCGTCGCCGTCCTGCTCTCGTCCGTCGCCGTCGGCTTCGCAGGCTGGGGCCTGCTCGCGATCCTCGAACGCCGTACGCCGCGAGCGCGCGACATCTGGACCGTCATCGCCACCATCGTCTGCCTCACGTCGCTCGGCAGCCCGCTCGACAACGGCATCGGCCTCGGCGCGAAACTCGGCCTGGCCTCACTCCACCTGATCGTCGGAGCGACGGTGATCTTCGGCCTCCGCCGGACCAGCTCCACCGAACGGTGCTAACTGCGCGGCCTGGTAGAACCCCCGGATGTGCGCGGTCACCAAGTCCGCCGCGCGCTCCGGCTCCCCGCCGCGCACCGCGGCCAGAATCGCCCGATGCTCGGCCCGCAACCCGATCGCCGTCCCTTCCCAGTCCGGCAGGTTCGGCACCGCGGCGAGCACGTACCCGTGGATCGCCGACCGCAACGACGTCATCACCGCGGCGATCAGCACGTTCCCCGCGAGCCCCGACAGCGCGACATGGAACTCCGCGTCGAGCACATGGAACTGCTCCGGGGACAGCTCCGTGTCGTCCATCCGGTCGAGCAACTCCTCGGCGACCTTGAGCTCGCCCGTCCCGAGCACCCGTCCGGCGGCCTCCCGAGCCGCCCACGACTCGAGCAGCAGCCGGGTCTGCACCACGTCGCCCATCGGCAGGTGATTCGTTGCCAGGTGCAACCGCAGTACGGCGGTCAGCGGGGACACCGGCTCCGCGACGATCACTGCACCCGCCTCGGGCCCGGACCCGGTCGCGGTCCGGACGACGCCCATCGCCTCCAGCACCCGGACCGCCTCCCGCACCGACGGCCGGCTGATCCCGAGCTGCTCCGCCAGCGCCCGCTCGCCCGGCAGCCGGCCGCCGATCCGCAGCCGCCCGGCCGCCAGGTCCGCCTCGACCCGGTGCAGGACCAGCTCGTAGTTCTTCATGTGGACGACCCTACCTGTGTGGTCGGACCACAGGGTAGGGTGTGGTCCGACCACAGATTCAGCCGGGAGTTGTGATGACCGATCGACAGATGCCCAAATGGTCCGAGCTGAAGCCGCTGCTGCGGCCGAAGCCGATCACGGTGAACGCCACCGACCGGCGGCTCGACAAGGCGCTGACGATCGCGGACCTGCGGGCGATCGCGAAACGCCGTACGCCGCGCTCGGTCTTCGACTACACCGACGGCGCCGCCGAGGCCGAGATCAGCCTGCAGCGCGCCCGCCGGCTGTTCGCCGAGATGGAGCTGCAGCCGTCGATCCTCCGCGACGTCTCCGAGATCGACCCCGGGACGTCGATCCTCGGCGGCCGCTCGGAGCTGCCGTTCGCGTTCGCGCCGACCGGCTTCACCCGGATGATGAACCACGAGGGCGAGAGCGCGGTGGTCAAGGTCGCCGAGGAGGTCGGCATCCCGTACGCGCTGTCGACGATGGGCACCACGTCGATCGAGGACGTCGCCGCGGCCGCCCCGAACGCGCGCAAGTGGTTCCAGCTGTACGTGTGGAAGGACCGTGACGCCGGCGAGGACCTGGTGAAGCGTTCGGCGGCCGCCGGGTACGAGGCGTTGATGCTGACCGTCGACGTACCGGTGGCGGGCGCTCGACTTCGCGACGTACGGAACGGCTTCACGATCCCGCCGTCGCTGACCGCGAAGACCGTGCTGGACGCGTCGATGCACCCGGCCTGGTGGGCCAACCTGCTGACCACGCGCCCGCTGACGTTCGCTTCGCTGTCCACCTGGGACGGCACCGTTGCCGAGCTGCTCGACAAGCTCTTCGACCCGACGATGACGATCGACGACCTGAACTGGCTGCGCTCGATCTGGGACGGCCCGCTGATCGTCAAGGGCATCCAGACCGTCGAGGACGCGCGGCGCGTGGTCGACGCCGGCGCGGACGCGGTCGTGCTGTCCAACCACGGCGGCCGCCAGCTGGACCGGGCGCCGACGCCGCTGCGGATCCTCCCGGAGGTTCGCAAGGCGGTCGGCAGCGACGCGGAGGTCTACCTCGACACCGGCATCATGTCCGGGGCGGACATCGTCGCGGCGATCGCCCTCGGCGCCGACGCCTGCCTGGTCGGCCGCGCGTACCTGTATGGCCTGATGGCCGGCGGTCAGCGTGGTGTCGCACGCGCCGCGGACATCCTCACCAAGGAGGTCCGCCGAACGATGGCGCTACTCGGCGTCTCCAGCGTTGCAGAGCTCAACCCGTCGCACGTCCGCCTGCCCTGACACCTACAGCGGCAGGGTCGCCGTGATCCGTAGGCCGCCGCTCGGCGTGCACTTGGCGGTGAGCGTGCCACCGAGTGCGGTGGCACGCTCGCGCATGCCGGAGATGCCGTTGCCTTCGATCGGCGGAGCGGTCAGCGACTCGCCGTTGTCGTCGATCTGGAGCACCAGCGAGTGCTCGCCGTACTGGATCCGGACTGTTGCCGACGTCGCCTTCGCGTGCCGTACGACGTTCGTCAGGGACTCCTGGATGATGCGGAACGCGGCGCGGTCGAGGCCGGTTGGCAACGGGCGGGGTTCGCCGTGGACGATCTTGTGCACTTCCAGGCCGGCCCGGGCCGTGCGGCTGACCAGGTGGTCGAGGTGATCCAGTCCGGCGACCGGTTGGCGGGGCGCCGACTCGTCCGACTGTCGCAGTACCCCGACGATCGAGCGGAGCTCCACCAGCGCCTCTTTGCTGGCGTCCTTGATCGCGGACAGTGCCGGTGCGGCCCGTTCGGGTTGCCGATCGACCAGGTGCAGCGCGGTGGACGCCTGCACGTTGATCAACGAGATGTGGTGCGCCACGACGTCGTGCAGCTCCTGTGCGATCCGCAGCCGCTCCTCACCGGCTCGTCGGAGCTCCTCCTCCTTGCGTGTCTTCGCCGCGGCCATGACACGGTCGCGGTGCGCGCGGAACAGCTCTGCCACGAAACCGAGGACACAGAAGCACGTCCCGACCAGGAGAACCTGGTACACCCCGTCCTGGTTGATGCCGAGGACCATTCGCCCACCGACATGCAGGACGTACAGCGCGGTCAGCCCGGCCCAGCCCGCTAGTCGATGTCCTAGTCGGATCGTGGTGAAGACCGCGATCACGAACGTCAGGATGACCGGGCCCCACGGGTACTCGCGGAGCATGTAGACGAGCGTGGTCGCGACAGTTGCCCACAGCACCGGTACCGGATGGGTGCGCAGCCAGTAGAGCGAGATCGTGCCGATCAGCAGGATGACGACCATGAACGCGTCGGGCTGCCGACGGTCCGGCTGTCCCTGCGCCGATCCGAAGGTGCCGATCACCGTGACGAACGACAGCACCACCGGGAACAGCACACGACGGGCCCGCGCCGCGATGGCGGGGACGTCGTACGGGTCAGTCGTGCTCACAGTACGCAACCGTAGAGGGCGGGTGCAGCCAGTGTCATCGTCGCCACGGAGTACTTCGGCCTGCGCCCGGCGTGGTAGTTCAGTATTTGACCTTGTAGATCTTCTCTTCGTAGGCCTGGCCGTAGTACTCCTCCAGCGCCGCGAGATCCTCGTCCGGGCGCTCCAGCGCCTGCGCGATCCGGGGGCGGGTCGGCACGGCGTCCGGCTCCCAGGTCTCGGGCTTCCACAGCTTCGAGCGCAGGAACGCCTTCGAGCAGTGGTGGAAGACCTGCTCGATCTCGACCAGCAGCGCCAGCTGCGGGCGGTTGCCCTTCACGACCATGTCGTCGAAGAACGGCGCCTCCTTGACGATCCGGGCCCGGCCGTTGATCCGGAGCGTGTCGCCGCGGCCGGGGACGAAGTAGATCAGGCCGACGTGCGGGTTGCTGAGAATGTTGGTGAAGCCGTCGACGCGGCGGTTGCCGGCCCGGTCCGGGATCGCGATCGTGGAGCGGTCCAGGACCTTGGTGAACCCGGCGGGGTCGCCCTTCGGCGAGACGTCGCAGGTCCCGTCGTCGGCGGAGGTGGCGATCAGGCAGAACGGTGAAGCGGCCAGCCAGTCGAGGTCGAGGTCGTGGAGCTCCTTGCGCTCCTTGCCGGCGGCGGCTGCGAGAGGCTGCGGCACGAGGTCGCGCAGCTCATCGTACGTGGTGATCTCGACCAGTCCGGGAATCTCCATCAGGCGGCGTTCTCCTCTAGCAACGACGGCGTGGCGTCCACGTTGACGGCCCTCGTCCGCACGGCCCATCGTACGGCGGGACCAGTTGCGCAACTGGTCCCCAGGAACAGCGCACCGACCACCAGCCAGCCGATCGGACCCCATCCGAGGATCACCGTTGTGAGCAGTGCCGGGCCGAGCATCCGGGCGATCGCGGGGCCGGTGCCGAAGAAGCCCTGGTACTGACCCTGCTTGTCGGCGGGGGCCAGTCCGAAGCTGATCTCCCAGGCGCCCGAGGCAAGTTTCATCTCGCCGAGGGTGAGGAACGCGGCGGCTACGACGAGCACTCCGGCGGTGATCGTGGCGCTCAGATTGATGGCGGTCGTTGCGAACACCCCACAGGCGGCGAGCATGGCGAGTCCGGCGTACCGGATCGAGCGGGAGGCGGTGCGGAGATCCTTGACGCTCTTGGCGACCCGTACCTGGAAGAGCGTGACGCCGATCGTGTTCACGATCATCAGCGAGGCGACGACCCAGCTCGGGGCATTCGTTCGGGTGACGATCCAGAGCGGCCCGACCAGGCTGATCAGTGGCATGAAGAGCAGCATGATCGCGTTGAGCAGCGCGAGTACGGCGTACGGGCGGTCGTGGAGGACAGCCAGCCGCGGTTCGCCTTGTGTGCGGACGCTGATCGCGATCGACGGCACCCTGCTGATCAGCACAGCCGCAACCAGGAAGCTCACCGCGTCAATCCCGAACACGATCAGGTACGCCGCCTCTGTGTCGAACCGCAGCGCGACGCCGCCGAGGAGCGCGCCGACGGCGAGACCGGCGTTCACCGTGGACTGCAGGAACGCGCGGATCCTCGTGCGCTCGGCCGGCTGGACGAGACCGGCGAGCAACGCCTGACGGGCGGCGGTCAGTCCGGTCTGGCTGCAGGCATAGACGATTGCCGCGATCAGGAAGCCCGCGAAGCTCCTGACCACCAGGAAGGCTGCCACGGCGGAAGCTGTGGTGAGCGCGAGGAGGACCGCCGTACCGCGGGCGCCGCGCCGGTCGGCGAAGTTGCCGAGCGGGACGCCCGCGAGGAACCCGATCAGCCAGGCGACGGTCAGCCCGAGACCGACCTCGGCCGTCGAGAGGCCGACGACCCGGGTGAAGAACAACGCCGAGGTGACGACGAACGCACCGTCGCCGACCGAGTTGGCCAACTGCGCCATCGCCAGGTCCCGCGGCGCTCCGGCCGGGGGAAGCATCTGTCCGAGTCTGCTGCTCATGTGTTGAGCCTAGGGAGTTAACGGCCCAGGGTGGAGATCCATTCTCGGTGTCAAAAGATGGGCCACTTTGGCCTGTGGACAACTCGGATCCGGGGGCCGAATCGCGGCATCTTCTAGGCATGAGCTTCCAGAACCTGACTCCCACCTGGGCCGACCAGCCCCTCACCACGCCCGGCGCCGCCGCCGATGTCGTCGACCTGATGGTCAGTCTCGGCGACCGCCAGCGCGGCACGTTCGCCGTACTTCTCTGCGATCCCGACGACTACTACCGAGCCACCGTGACCATCGATCTGCCGTCCGAGTTCGAACACCTCAGCCACACCCTCGACACCGCCGGCCTGTGCTCGTCCGCACTGTCTCCGATCGTCACGGCGGTCCGCACAGCTCCCGGCACCGGGATGATCCTCGCCCTAGGTCGTCCCGGCCCGGCCGGGCGCAGCGAGCTGGACGACCAATGGGCGCGAGCAGCCACCGCCATCTGCCAAGCCGCGGACATCCGCCTGCTGGGCTTCTATATAGCCACGAGTGAGGGAGTCCATCAGCCGACGATCGCGCACCGGCAGGCTGCATGACGGAGCTCAGTAGTCATCGCTGGCGTCTCGCCGCGGTGGGCGTCCGGTCGCTCGCTGACACCCGGCCGGCTAGTTGGGTCAGCGGACTCCGCGGGGGCGGAACTGGATGCTGATTCGGGGGCCGATGTGGCCGGACGACTTGGGGATGGCGTGTTCCCAGGTGCGCTGGCACGAGCCGCCCATGATGATCAGGTCACCGTGACCGAGCGGGTACCGGATCGCCGAAGCGACCGGACCACTCGACCCTCCGGGCCGCGGACGCAGCGCCAGCACACGCGGCTCACCCACGGAAAGGATCGCCACCATCGTGTCCTCGCGGTCACCGCGGCCGATGCGATCACCGTGCCAGGCAACGCTGTCCCGACCATCGCGATAGAAGCACAACCCCGCGGTCCGGAACGGCTCACCCAACTCGTCCGCGTACCGCGCGCTCAGGGCATCCCGCGCCTCGTCCAGGATCGGCAACGGCAGCTCGGAGTTCTCACCGTAGAAGCACAACAACCGCGGCACATCGACCACCCGGTCGTACATCTGCCGCCGCTCCGCCTGCCACGGCACATCCCGAGCCAATCGCTCGTACACCTGATCCGCCCCGGTCAACCACCCCGGCAACACATCCACCCAGGCCCCGCGCCCCAACTCGGTCCGCGTCAGCCCGTCCAAGGACCCCAACGCCGGATCCGCGAAAGCATCCAGCAACGAGCCCTGAAGATCAGCACCCATACCCCCACCATACCCGAAACTCGAACATATGTTCCCATCGATCTCCCGGCAAACCTGCGCTCGCAGACCGTGGTCGTCGACGGGCCGCTCTGGACCTGCCCTCTCCGCGGTGCTTCCGTTCGTCGGACCTCGTCGGAAGGGCAACAAGCGATGGCTGACACACAAACACCGCCCGAACTCACGTACATCCTGAACATTCACTACGCCCAGCCTGATGGCGTCGACCTCCGCCTGGACGTCGTCGCACCGGCGCCGCTACCCACAAGCCCTCTTCCAACTGTCGTCCGCATCGATGGCTGCCCGAGCTGGGGCCCCAACTGCACGACGTCCAGTCCGCGCTGAGATGGCTACGCCGCAATCCACTCGGCCTGCCGATAGATCAGGACCACATCGGCATCTGGGGCCACTCAGCCGGCGGCCACCTAGCCGCAGTAGCCAGCCTCAACCCAAACCGGACCGCCCGACGAGCCCAAGCCGCCGCAACCCGATCCGGCACGAACGAGACGACGTAGCCCGAGACGACGTTCAGGCGGTCGTCACGATCAGCGGACCAAGTGACCTCCCGCGCCCAGGCGGGGCTCTCCGCATCGATCGGCCCTCGCCGGTGACCGCGCTCGTGGGCGGCGACGTCAGCCCCCATCGAGAACAATTGCGCGCCGCCAGTCCACTAACTCACGTCACTCCGGCAGCCCCGCCGTTCCTAATCATCCACGGCACCTCCGACGAAACAGTCCCGTACGAGCAAGCCGAACCTCTACACAACGCACTGCTCGCCTCGCGTACGGACACCCAACTACTCCCCATCACTCACGGCCATCACAACCTCCAACGCGATCCGCATCATCAGCACAACGACCAGGTCTGGCAGTACGTCGCAAACGAAGCCGCAACCTTCTTCAACCGCCACCTCCGACCGCGCGACAGCGACCGTCCGCGCCCAGGCCAAAGCCCGTGAAGCGAGCGCTAGGTAAGCCTCAACCTGCAGAACAACCGCTGTGCAGACCCGCCACGTCCGTCGGCCACGCCACGTCGGTCGGCCACGCCACGTCCGTCGAGCACGGCAGGTCCTCAGTCATGCCGTGTCGGTCAGACCTGCCACGACCTCAGACCCGCCACGCCCCTCAGACCCGCCACGCCCCTCAGACCCGCCACGCCCGTCAGACACGGCACGCCCGTCGGACGGGGCGGCCATCGGCTGCATGACCGCCGCTTCGGTCACCCGCAGCCGCCTTCGTGCGTGGTCCGCTGGCGCTTGAAAGTGGCGGGGGAGGCGACGCCGGTCGGGTGGCGGCTGCGGGCTGCTCGTGGGACGCCGTTCGTCTCGCGTCGTGCCGCCAACGAGGCGCGTCATCGTGTGCCAATTGCCACGCTGATTGCTCGGGACCGTCCGGTCGAAGATCCACGGAATCCCTTACAGGTAAGGGATTTGCGGATCGGAGGATTTGGAGAAGCAGGTTCGACAAGATAGAATCGAACACATGTTCGACAATGATCTGAGTGAGCTCTCCACGGCCGACCTGCTCGAGTCGGCCGCCGAGCACCGCGCGCTCGCCAACC
>NZ_JBSHBJ010000038.1:0-75191 GCF_053611945.1 Kribbella sp. NPDC054772
GTGTTGGTGGATTGGGCGGGATCGGCGTGGCCGCTGAGCGTGGCGGGGTCGCCGTTCGGCGGACACCTCCTGTCGAGCTGCCGGTCGCACAAAAACACCCCCGCCTGGTGAGGCAGGCGGGGGCGTGTCTTTTCTGGGGGGGTGGCTCAGAACTCTGAGCCGGCGGGGAGGTCGGGGGAATCCGGGTCGTCGGGGTCGGACGGGCCGGCCGCGAGGCCGAGCTCGGCGACGCTGGCGAGGCCGGTGTGGTTGGGGACGACGCGGACGGTGTAACCGAACGGACCGGTGCGGTCCAGCTTCAGCTCGCCGTCGTAGCGGTGCCGGTTGCCCTCGTAGGTCTCCGCCAGCGCCAGCGACGCGCGGACCGGGTCCGTGATCTCGTCGTTGGTGTCGACGCGGCCGTGCAGGACCTCGACGCAGATGTCGGACGGCGCCAGGTCACCGAGCGCGGCGAACGCCCGGATCCCGACCGTCGTCCCCAACTGCGGGACGTCGCCGAGACCCTGGAGCTCCACGTGGTCGACCCGGATCTGCGGCCAGGCGGCGCGAACCTTCTGCTTCCACCCGGCCAGCTCGCGAGCACCTTCGTACGTCGAGTTCAGCGACCGCGACGACTGCGCCGCCGGCGCGTACAGCTGCTCGACGTAGTCCTTCACCATCCGGGTCGCGAGCACCTTCGGCCCGAGCTCCTTGATGGTGTGCCGGAGCATCTCGATCCAGCGGCCCGGGACCTCACCGTCGTAGAACCGCGGCGCGACCTGCTTCTCGATCAGGTCGTACATCGCGTGCGCCTCGAGGTCGTCACGCCGGTCGGTGTCCTCGATGCCTTCGGCCGACGGGATCGGCCAGCCGAACTCGTCGTCGTACCACTCGTCCCACCAGCCGTCGCGGATGGACAGGTTGAGCGCACCGTTCAGCGCGGCCTTCATGCCGGACGTGCCGCACGCCTCGTACGGACGCAGCGGGTTGTTCAGCCAGACGTCGCAGCCCGGGTACATCGGCTGCGCGAGCGCGATGTCGTAGTCGGGCACGAACACGATCCGGTGCCGGACCTCCGGGTCGTCGGCGAACCGGACCATCTCCTGGATGAGCTTCTTGCCACCCTCGTCGTGCGGGTGCGCCTTGCCGGCGATGACGATCTGCACCGGACGCTCCGGGTGCAGCAGCAGCGCCTTCAGCCGCTCCGGGTCGCGCAGCATCAGCGTCAGCCGCTTGTACGACGGAACGCGCCGGGCGAAGCCCATCGTCAGCACGTCCGGGTCCAGGATCGAGTCGACCCAGCCGAGCTCGGCGTCGCTGGCCCCGCGGTTCAGCCAGGACTGCCGGACCCGCGACCGGGTGTCGTCGATGAACCGCTGGCGGAGCAGCCGCTTCGTCTCCCAGATCTGCGCGTCCGTGGTCTTGTCCAGACCCTCGAACACGGAGTCGCCGTCGGCGGTGTAGTTCGCGTAGGTGAGGTCGTGGATCTCCCGCGCCACCCAGGTCGGCGCGTGCACGCCGTTGGTGATCGAGGTGATCGGGACGTCGATCGAGTCGAAGCTCGGCCACAGCCCGGCGAACATCCCGCGGCTGACCACACCGTGCAGCCTGGACACGCCGTTCGCGCGCTGCGCCAGCCGCAGACCCATGATCGCCATGTTGAACAGCGCCGGGTCGCCGCCCTCGAAGTCCTCGGCGCCGAGCTCGAGGATCCGCTCGATCGGGACCTCCGGGCCGAACACGTCCGGCGAGAAGTGCTGCTGGATCAGCTCGACCGGGAACCGGTCGATACCGGCCGGCACCGGGGTGTGCGTGGTGAACACGGTGCCACCACGGTTGACCTCGAGCGCGGTGTCGAAGTCCAGGTCCTTGTCGGTCGCCAGCTCGCGGATCCGCTCGATGCCGAGGAAGCCCGCGTGGCCCTCGTTGGTGTGGAACACCTCGGGCGCCGCGTGACCGGTGATCCGGCAGTACGTACGGACCGCGCGCACACCGCCGACGCCGAGCAGCAGCTCCTGGAGCAGACGGTGCTCGGTGGAACCGCCGTACAGCCGGTCGGTGACCTCGCGCTCGGAGGGCTCGTTCTCCTCGATGTCGGAGTCGAGCATCAGCAGCGGCACCCGGCCGACCTGGGCGACCCAGATCTGCGCGTGCAGCTGCCGGTTGCCGGGCAGCGTCAGGGTCACGGTCGCCGGTGCGTCACCATCCCGCAGCAGGCTGATCGGCAGCCCGTCCGGGTCCACCAGGGGGTAACGCTCCTGCTGCCAGCCCTCGCGGTTCAGGGACTGCGCGAAGTAGCCGTGCCGGTACAGCAGACCGACACCGATCAGCGGGACGCCGAGGTCGCTCGCGGCCTTCAGGTGGTCACCGGCGAGGATGCCGAGACCGCCGGAGTACTGCGGGAGCACATGGGTGATGCCGAATTCCGGGGAGAAGTAGGCGACCGCGTCGAGCGGCGAACCGCCCGCGGTCTGGAACCACCGGTCTTCGGTCACATAGCTGTCCAGGTCGGCTACTGCCAGTTCCAGCCGGCGCAGGAAAGCGTGGTCGTTGGCCAGCTCGTCGAGCCGGGCCGCCGGTACCTCGCCGAGCAGCTTGACCGGGTCACCGCCGGTGCTCCGCCACAGCTGCGGGTCCACGGCCTCGAAGACGTCCTGCGTCTCGGGGTGCCAGGCCCAACGGAGGTTGTTCACCAGGGTGCCCAGACCGGTCAGCGGCTCGGGCAGGACAGGGCGGACGGAGAATCGTCGTATCGCTCGCACCGGGACACCGTACCGGCCCGGGGGCCGGAGAACACCCTCGGCATGCATCGATCTTGCAACGCGAGCAAGATTTTGCAGTCCGGCATGTCACAGCGAGGTACTGGGAACCGATAACGTCAGGGCTGTAGACCTCGACCTACTCACCCGTCCGCCGGATCTGCACGTTTCGCAGATCACATCAGCCAGGGAGTTCATCCACGCCATGACTGGGCGCATCCCGATCACCGACGTCACCCCCACAGTCGACGCCGGAGCGTATCCGGCGAAGGCCGCGGTCGGCGAGACGTTCACCATCGCGGCCACGGTCTTCCGAGAAGGCCATGACGCGGTGAACGCGAACGTCGTACTGACCTCGCCGTCGGGACAGACCAGACGGATGCTGATGACGCCGGCCGGTCAGGGCTCCGACCGCTGGACCGTCGACGTGACCCTGCAGGAGCAGGGCGCGTGGACGTTCGCGGTCGAGGGCTGGAGCGACCCGTACGGGACCTGGCGGCACAACGCCGAGATCAAGGTGCCAGCCGGGCTCGACGTCGACCTGATGTTCGCCGAGGGCGCCGCGTTCTTCGATCGCGCCGCAGCCGGCGTACCGCCCGCCGTCCGCGCGGACCGTGGCACGCTGAGCGATGCCGCGCACGCGCTGGCGAACGGCGCGCTGCCGCCGGAGGCACGGCTGGCCGCGGGCATCTCGCCGCAGGTACGGTCGGCCCTCGGGCGCTACCCGGTGCGCGAGCTGATCACGTCGTCGGAGACCTACCCGGTGTGGGTCGACCGGACCCGCGCGCTGTACGGCAGCTGGTACGAGTTCTTCCCGCGCTCCGAGGGCGCGGAGTACGACGAGGAAGCCGGCGAGTGGAAGTCCGGCACGTTCCGGACCGCGGCGAACCGGCTCGAGGCCGTCGCGAAGATGGGCTTCGACATCCTCTACGTGCCGCCGATCCACCCGGTCGGCCACTCGTTCCGCAAGGGCCCGAACAACACCCTCGACCCGAAGCCGGGCGACCCGGGTTCGCCGTGGGCGATCGGCTCCGAGGACGGCGGGCACGACGCGATCCACCCCGAGCTCGGCACCTTCGAGGACTTCGAGTACTTCGTCGGCCGCGCCCGCGAGGTCGGTCTCGAGGTCGCCATCGACCTGGCGCTGCAGGCCTCGCCGGACCACCCGTGGGTGAAGGAACACCCGAAGTGGTTCTCGGTCCGCGCCGACGGCTCGATCGCGTACGCGGAGAACCCGCCGAAGAAGTACCAGGACATCTACCCGATCAACTTCGACAACGATCCCGAAGGCATCTACGCCGAGGTACTGCGGATCGTGAAGCTGTGGATCTCCAAGGGCGTCACGGTGTTCCGGGTCGACAACCCGCACACCAAGCCGGTGAACTTCTGGGAGTACCTGCTCGGCGAGATCCGCAAGACCGACCCGGACGTGGTGTTCCTGTCCGAGGCGTTCACCCGGCGGCCGATGATGCGCGAACTGGCGAAGGTCGGGTTCCACCAGTCGTACACCTACTTCACCTGGCGCAACGAGAAGTGGGAGCTCGAGGAGTACCTGCAGGAGCTCACCGAGGAGAGCGCGCACTACCTGCGGCCGAACTTCTTCGTGAACACCCCGGACATCCTCACGGCGTACCTGCAGTACGGCGGTCCGGGCGCGTTCAAGATCCGCGCGGCGATCGCCTCCACGTCCTCGCCGGCCTGGGGTGTCTACGCCGGGTACGAACTGTTCGAGCACGTTGCGCTGCGGCCCGGCTCGGAGGAGTACCTGGACACCGAGAAGTTCCAGCTCCGCCCGCGCGACTGGGCGGCCGCCGAGGCCGAGGGGCGCTCGCTGGCGCCGTACCTGACGCTGCTGAACAACGTCCGCCGCCGGCACCCGTCGCTGCAGCAGCTGCGCAACCTCACCCTGCACTCGGTCGACGACGAGGCGATCATGTGCTTCTCGAAGCGCTCGACCGCACCGGACGGCCACAGCGACACCGTGATCGTGGTCGTGAACACCGACCCGCACTCGGTCCGCGAGTCGATGGTCCACCTCGACATGGCCGCCCTCGGCATGCGCCCCGAGGACACCTTCACCGTGTACGACGAGATCAGCGGCGCGACGTGGCGCTGGGGCCAAAGCAACTACATCCGCCTCGACCCCAACGCCGAACCCGCCCACATCCTCGCCGTCCGCCGCGGCCAAGCCTGATCCGACCTGACGGTTGGGAAAGAAAACGTCACTGAGTGACCTCTTCTTTCCCAACCTCGGGGCCCAACCGCCTACAGAGGGACGGTTTCTGGGTATTTGAGGCCGGCGCCGGTGTTGAGGGCTACTACCTGGTCGTCGGGGTGGATCCAGCCGGTGGCGCGGAGGGATCGGATGGCGGCGAAGTTGGCGGCGCCTTCGGGGCAGATGTAGGTGCCTTCGAGGCGGGCCGCGGTGTGGAGTTCGGCGAGGATGTCGGCGTCGTCGACCGCGATCGCGCAGCCGCCGGTTTCCGCGAGCGCCTGGAGCACCAGGAAATCGCCGAGGGCCTTGGGGACGGTGATGCCGAAGGCAACGGTCTGTGCGTCCACCCAGGGCTCGCTCTCCGGCAGGCCCTTCTCCCACGCGCGGACGATCGGCGCGCAGCCGGTCGACTGCACCGCGACCAAACGCGGCAACGGACCCTCGATCCAGCCGAGTTCGAGCAGCTCGTTCAGCGCCTTCCAGATGCCGATGATCCCGACCCCGCCACCGGTCGGGTACACGATCACATCGGGCAGCTGCCAGTTCAGCTGCTCGGCGATCTCCAGGCCCATCGTCTTCTTGCCCTCGATCCGATAAGGCTCCTTCAGCGTCGACGCGTCGAAGTACCCCTCCTGGGTCCGCACATAAGCCGCCGCATCGCCGATCAGCCCGTCGATCAACTGCAGCCGCGCGCCGACCGCGGTCACTTCGCGCCGGCAGATCTCGGGGGCCGCGATCGGCATCGCGATCAGCGCCTCCATCCCGGCCCGCGCCGCGTACGCCGCCCACGCGGAGCCGGCGTTCCCGTTCGTCGGCATCGCGATCTTGCGGACGCCGACCTCGTACGCGCGAGACACCCCGACCGCCGCACCACGGGCCTTGAACGTCCCGGTCGGGATCAGCCCCTCGTCCTTCATGAGCAGACGGTCGACACCGAGCTCAGCGCCGTACCGCGGCATCGGCAGCAGCGGGGTCATCCCCTCCCCCAGCGTCACCACGTTGTCGGGCGACCGCACCGGCAGCAGCTCGTGATACCGCCACAGGTCCGGCGGCCGCGCGGCCAGGTCCTCCTTCTGCAGAGTCGGTACGCCGTACCTCGCGAGCAGCGGTGATCCGCACGGACACAGGCCGATGATCTGGTCGGCGTCGTGGGTGGCTCCACAACGAGGGCACTCGAGATGGCTCAGCGCAGAGAAGGTCACTCCCGAGAAACTACCCCGCGCGCAGATCGGTGATCGTCGGGCGCTGGTGATCGGTGAGCCGGAACCCGATCCCGCGAACGGCGTCGATGGTGACCGTCGTACCGAGCTCGTCGAGTTTGCGGCGCAGGCGTTTCACCACCGAGTGCACGTCGGCGGTACCGCGGATGTTCCGGTCCCGCCACACGGTGTGGTGCAGGGCGTCGTACGACCAGACGCGCAGCGGGACCGACATCAGCCGGGTGAGCAGATCGTGCTCGAGCTCGGTCAACGGGATCTCCCGGTCACGCCAGCGGGCGACCGACCGGCCCCGATCGATCGCGAGTACGTCGGCCTCGGGGTGGTCGCGGGCGCCGGCCGCCGCGACCGTGGTGGCCTCGACCGTGTCGGGCTCCGACGGATCGGGTTGCTCGGGCGCGGCCGGTGGTGGCGGGTGCGCGGGCACGAGCAGCTTGCGCAGTTCGTCGAGGCTGGAGACCAGCAGCAACGGGGCGACGTCGTCGACGAGCTCGGCCAGCTGGACGCGTTGCTCAGCCGAGGCCGCGACCGCGATCAGGAGCGGGAACGACTCACGTCCGGTGCTGGTCAGATCGACGTCCGCAGGGGCGGGGACACGGGCGGTGACCATCTGGTCACGATGTCAACATCTGCCTCGGATCGTCAACGGACTGCCAACGTTTGCCCACGTTGCCTCGATCGGCGCGACAGCTAGTCACATCTTGCTCACCAACTGTGCTTGTTACCACGTTGTTCTGACACATAGATTCCACGTCAGGCTTGCGGTGTCACATGCCGCAGCCCGGGGGGCACGCAGCGTGTCCGCGCCCTCCTGCAGCAGATGACTCGGGGGAGTCGACTCGGGGTCGTTTCAAGTGAGGGGCTGCAGAGATGTCACATCAACCACGAAGGGGACTCGCCAGATCGCTGGTGAGTGTCCTGGCGGCGGCAGCCGTCGTCGCGACCGGGATGGCCGCCGCCGGCCAGGCCCAGGCGACACCGCCCACCAAACCCGAAGCCACACCGTCACCGGCCGCCAAGATCAAGCCGGAGCTGATGTCCAAGCTCGACGGCAAGGACGCCAAGGCCGCGACGGACTACTGGGTCCGGTTCGGCACCAAGGCCGACCTGACCGCCGCGAGCAGGATCACGAACTGGAACGAGCGCGGTACGGCGGTCGCCGCCGCGCTGAAGAAGGCCGCCGCGGACAGCCAGGCGAAGATCCGTGCCGAGCTGGACGCGCAACACGTGAAGTACCAGTCGTTCTGGGGCACGAACGCGATCCGGATCGAGAGCGGATCGCTGGCGCTGGCGCAGAACCTGGCCACCCACAGCGAGGTCGAGGGCCTCTACGCGCCGGTCCAGATCGAGGTACCGAAGGTCACGCCCGGCCAGCAGGAGAAGGCGATCCAGTCGGTCGAGTGGGGCGTCGCGAACATCAAGGCGAACCAGGTCTGGTCGCAGTACGGCGACAAGGGCGAAGGCATCGTCGTCGCGAGTATCGACACCGGTGTGCAGTACGACCACCCGGCGCTGGTGCACCAGTACCGCGGGAACAACGGTGACGGCACCTTCGACCACAACTACAACTGGTTCGACGCGGCCGGCACCTCGCCGAACGCACCGTCCGACGGCAACGGCCACGGCACCCACACGATGGGCACCATGGTCGGCGACGACGGCGCGGGCAACCAGATCGGTGTCGCCCCGGGCGTGAAGTGGATCGCCGCGAACGGCTGCTGCCCGAGCGACGCCGCGCTGATCACGTCCGGCCAGTGGATGCTCGAGCCGACCGACCTCGCCGGGCAGAACCCGGACGCGAGCAAGCGGCCGAACGTCATCAACAACTCGTGGGGTTCGACGCTGCCGTCGAACGACCCGTTCATGGAGGACATCACCCTGGCCTGGACCGCGTCCGGGATCTTCGGTGCGTTCGCCAACGGCAACAGCGGCTCGGCCTGTCAGAGCTCCGGTTCGCCGGGCAGCCTGACCAGCAACTACTCGGCCGGCGCCTACGACATCAACAACAACATCGCGTCGTTCTCCGGCCGCGGTGCGGGCCAGAACGGCACCATCAAGCCGAACATCTCGGCCCCCGGTGTCAACGTCCGCTCCAGCCTGCCGGGCAACACCTACGGCGCGTTCAACGGTACGTCGATGGCGACGCCACACCTGACGGCCACCGTGGCCCTGCTGTGGTCCGCCTCGCCGACCCTCAAGGGTGACGTCGCCGCCACCCGCGCGCTGCTGAACCAGACCGCGATCGACACGCCGGACAGCCAGTGCGGCGGCACCGACGCGAACAACAACGTCTTCGGTCAGGGCCGCCTGGACGCGTTGGCGCTGGTCGGCGCCGCGCCGATCGGCGACACCGGCACGCTGTCCGGCACCGTCACCGCCGCCACCGGTGGCGCGGCGCTGGCCGGCGCGAGCGTGACGATCAAGACCGCCGGTCAGCCCGACAAGACGCTGACCACCAGCAGCAACGGCACGTTCTCGTCGGTCCTTCCGGCCGGTGACTACGACCTGACGGTCGCGTCCTTCGGGTACAAGACCGCTACGAGCACCGCGACCATCACGACCGGTCAGACCACCACCAAGAACTTCGCCCTGGAGAGCACTCCGCAGGTGAGTGTCGGTGGCACCGTCACGGACGGCTCCGGCCACGGCTGGCCGCTGTACGCGAAGGTGACGGTCGAGGGTCCGGGTGGCGTGTTCGACTACACCACCCCGAGCAACGGCCGGTACAGCCTGAAGGTGCCGTCCGGTGCGGCGTACTCGCTCAAGGTCGAGGCGAAGTACCCGGGCTACACCACCGTCAGCCAGCCGATCACGGTCGGCAGCGGCAACCTGACCAAGAACATCACCGTTCCGGCCGACTCGAACTCGTGCGCCACGGCGCCCGGCTACAAGTTCGGCTCGGACGGCGTCTACGAGACCTTCGACTCCGGTGCCGCGCCGAGCGGCTGGACCGTGGTCGACGGCAAGGGCAACGGTCAGGTCTGGAAGTTCGACGACCCGGGCAACCGGGGCAACCTGTCCGGCGGCAGCGGCAAGTTCGCGGTCGTGGACAGCGACAAGTACGGCGGTGGCGGGTCGCAGGACACGTCGCTGGTCAGCCCGGTCGTGGACCTGAGCTCGGTCACCGCTCCGGTGATCCGGTTCAACCAGGACCTGAACTACCTCAGCGGTGAGAAGGCCGACGTCGACCTGTCGATCGACGGTGGCGCCACCTGGAGCAACGTAGCCGCTCAGGCCGCCGACCTCCGCGGCGTCAAGGAGATCGCCATCCCGCAGGCGGCCGGCAAGTCCGCGGTCCAGGTGCGGTTCCACTACTACGACGCGTCGTACGAATGGTGGTGGCAGGTCGACAACGTCCTGATCGGCAGCCAGATCACCTGTGTGCCGACCGGCGGCGGCATCGTCGTCGGCAACGTCAAGGACGCCAACACCGGCGGTTTCGTGAACGGCGCGACCGTCACCCGGGACGGCAGCGGCGACAGTGCGACCACCGTGGCGACGCCCGAGGACACCGGCCTGGACGACGGCTTCTACTGGCTGTACTCGTCCGCGGACGGCAACCAGGGCTTCACCGCCAAGGCCGGCAACTACGTCAGCTCGACCGCGACCGTCGGGGTCGAGGCGGACTGGACCACGGCCGCCGACTACACGCTGAAGGCCGGTCAGCTGACCGTCACGCCGGGCAGCATCACCGGCAGCCTGAAGCTGCCGGCGGGCAAGGTCACCAAGTCGTTCACCGTCAAGAACACCGGCGGTGCCGACGTCGACGTGAAGTTCGGTGAGAAGGACAGCGGTTTCGTCCTGGAGAACGCGAACGGCTCCAAGACCACCAAGGCCGAGGTGGAGAACGGGGTCGGTGCTCCGCTGCAGCGGCTCGCCGTCAACACCTCGTTCGCCCGGATGCTGTCGGGCAAGACCGGCGCCGCGCCGGCCGTCGCGCAGCCGCAGGCGGCTCCGTGGACCGACATCGCCGACTACCCGGCCAGCGTGATGGACAACCGGGTGGTCAGCCTCGAGGGCAAGACCTACTCGATTGCCGGTGGCAACGGTAGTGCGTCGACCGGGAACAGCTACGTGTACGACCCGGCCACGCTCGCCTGGACCGCGATCGCCCCGCTGCCCGGCGCCCGCAACGCGATCACCGTGGGTGTCGTCGGCGGCAAGATCGTCGCCAGCTCCGGCTGGGGAGCCTCCGGCCCGGCGGCGGAGACCTGGGCCTACGACCCGGCCGCCAACGCCTGGTCCGCACTGGCCGCCAACCCGGCCCCGCGGGCCGCGGCCGGTCAGGCCGTGCTCGACGGCAAGCTGTACGCCGTCGGCGGCTGCACCAGCGCCAACTGCACCCCGATGAGCAACACGGTCGTCCGCTACGACCCGACGGCCAACGCGTGGGACACGCTGGCGAACTACCCGAAGTCGGTCGCGTTCGCGTCCTGCGGTGCCATCGACGGCAAGCTGTACTGCGCCGGCGGTAACGACGGCACCAACTCGCTGAAGAACGCGTACGTCTACGACCCGGGAGCCGACTCCTGGACCGCGATCGCGGACGCTCCGGCCGACCACTGGGCGGCGTCGTACGCCGTCGCGGGTGGGAAGCTGCTGGTCGTCGGCGGTGTCCAGGCCGGTGCGGTCACCAACGCCGGGTTCGCGTACGACCCGTCGGCGGAGGCCTGGTCCGCGCTGCCGAACGCCAACCTGCCGCGGTACCGCGGTGGTGCGGCGTGTGGCTTCTACAAGATCGGTGGCTCGTCCGGCAGCTTCAACGCGACCGCGGACAGTGAGGCCCTGCCGGGTCTCGAGGACTGCACCGAGTCGTCGGCCGACGTGAGCTGGCTGTCGCTCGACCAGACCGAGGTCACCCTGGCCCCGGGACAGTCGACGACCGTCAAGGTGACGCTGAACGCCAGCGTCGACCAGCCGGGTGCCTACAGCGGTGCCGTGACGATCGGCGAGAACACGCCGTACTCCGTCCCGGCCGTCGGCGTGACGATGAACGTCACTCCGCCGAACACCTGGAGCAAGCTGCTCGGCACCGTCACGGGCGTCAGCACGTCCGGCGCCTCCGCCCCGCTCCCGGGCGCGATCGTCGAGGTGGACTCGTGGGCGCAGTCCTACACGTTCATCACCGACAAGGACGGTAAGTACGCGTACTGGCTCGACCGTCGCAACAACCCGCTCACCCTGATCGCCGCGAAGGACGGCTACAAGCCCCAGACCCGCACCACCAAGCTGGTCGCCGGCACCCCCGTCACCGAAGACTTCGCCCTGAAGTCGATCAAGTAACCCCAGCCCCATCCCTCGGCCCCGGACCACCTCGGTCCGGGGCCGAGGCCTTGTGGGGAGGTTTGTGCACCTGGAACGACATGTAGAACTCCCCAGTCGCCCCGACGTTGTCCACAGGCGCGAAGTTGGCGCGAGGGAAGGGTGGCGAGGGGTGCATGTTCTGGGGTGTGGAAGGGAGCATGCGTGAAGTGCTTGAGGGACAGGAAGGAGCGTTCAGTCGGGGGCAGGCGCGGGCCTGGGGGATCTCGGATCGGTCGCTTGCCGTGCGATGCCGGGCTGGGCGGATCCAGCGGGTGTATCGGGGTGCGTACGTCGACTTCTCGGGGCCGGTGCCGTGGGAGACGCGGGTGTGGGCCGCGTGGCTCGCGTACGGGCCGGAGGCCGCGCTGGCCGGCGAGACCGCGCTCCGGCGCTACGGGATCTCTTCGGACCGAGACGACGGGGTTCGGGCTGTTGGGGTTCGGGGTGTTGGGGTTCGGGATGAGGTGGTTCGGCTGGAGGTGCCGCATGGGCGGAGGGTGCGTGGTGAGGATGGTGTTGTGATCAGCCGGGCGCGTGGTTTCGCGCAGCGGGTGGTCGAGTCGCGGGAGCCGCCGATCGTGCGGCTCGAGGTGGCGGTGTTGACGGTTGCGGGTCGGCGGGCGACTGCGGATGGTGCCGCTGCGCTGGTGCTTGACGTGTGCCGGCAGCGGCGTACGACTCCGGCGCGGCTGCTGAGTGAACTGGATCGGATGTGTCGCCTTCCGCGGCGTGGGCTTTTGGTGCAGGTACTGCGTGATGCTGCTGAGGGAGTCGAGTCGTTCCTGGAGCTCGTGTACTTGCGGAGGGTCGAGCGGGCGCACGGGCTTCCGACCGCGCGGCGTCAGGTTCGCGTGAACGGCGTACGTGGTGTTGTGTATCGCGATGCCGAGTACAACTACGACCTGATCGTCGAACTGGACGGGCGGGCCGGACACGAGGACGCTGGCCCGCCTCCCCTACCCCGTGCTCCCGCACGTGCCCGGTTGGTTTGGGGAGTGCTGTGCACCTGAATCGATCAGCAGGACTCCCCAGTCCGATCGGGCGGAGGGAGAGTTAGGCAGCCGGGAGGAGGTGGAAACCTACGCCTCGGACGGCGTGGATGGTGACGGTGGCGCCGAGGTGGGTGAGTTTTTGGCGGAGGCGTTTGACGACCGAGTGGATGTGCGAGCCGCGGCCGAGGTGCTCGTTGCCCCAGACGGCGTGGTGGAGGCGTTGGTAGGTCCAGACGCGGCCGGGTTCCGCGACCAAGCAGTGCAGGAAGTCGTGTTCCAGCGGAGTCAGTGGCATCTCGCGGTCCCTCCAGCGGACAACCCTGCGATCCACGTCCAACTGCAACTCCCCCACCGGCGCCGGCGCAGCTGCCGCGACCACGGCTGCCGAGTCTGCCGGTGCAGCAGCTGCTGACAGCGCGGCTGTCGAGACGGTGGTCGGCGAAGCTGCTGCGACCGCCTTGATCTTGGTGTGGCGGTCGATGGTTTGCGGCATGGTGACGGATGGACTCGGCGCCACGCTTACACCGGTCAGTTCCAGGAACGCGCGTGCCTGGTCGGCGCTCGACACCAGCAACAGGGCGTCGGCTTCGCCGAGCAGGCGAGCCAGGTGTACCCGTTCGGCCGTGGACGCAGCCACGCCGATGATCAATGACGAGTCGGACGACCTCTCCAGCGACATCACAGCAAGCCCCTCCCAGTCGAAACCCGCCCCGCCACAAGTACGGTTCACGGCACGAACTAAGTCAAGGGATTCCACGCGCACCCGGCTGGCACATATGCGTCCTGTCCGAGACACGACAGGAAATCCCCGACGAAGATCGCGACGCTCCCGCGCCGGGTGTGCGCCGAACCTGCGCAGCGGAGTAGTCTCCTCGCGCACGGCCACTCTGACCGCATTCACGGAGGAACAGTGCCCGGTCTGGTTCGGCGGCCGCTCGTCATCTGGTTGCTCGCTGCTCTCGCAGTCCCTGTGCTGCTGACCGCTGTGCTGGTTCCGGCCCGCGCCGGCACCACCGAGGACGATCTGCGCGACCGCACGCTCGCCGCCCTGCAGGCCCGCGGCATCGAGACCCGCTCGGTCGATTTCGACGGCCGCGACGCCAAGGTCGCGCTGCCGCCGGACGTCGATCCCGGCAAGGTCCGGGAGATTGTCGCGGGTGTCGACGGCGTCCGATCGGTCGAGATCATGAACGGCGCGTCCAGCGCGGCGACCGGCGGCACGCCTACAACACCGGCCACCACTCCGACGTCACCGCCGATCGCGCCGTCGACGGTGCCGGTCGAGGAGTCCGACGTACCGCCGTTCGAGGTCGGGCGGACGAACCAGGCGATCCGGGTGCAGGCGCCGGTGCGGAGCCAGGCGGTCAAGGAAGCCATCGCCGCCGAGGTCGACCAGGTGCGCGGCGAGGACCGTGAGTACGACGACCGCACGACGATCGATCCGGCCAACGGCATCGCCGACGCGTCGGCGGTGTCCGCGCTGCTCCGGGCGCTCGCGATCGGCACCGGTGACGCCTCGGTGCGGTACGACGGCGACACGATCACGCTGTCCGGCCAGGTGCCCGACCAGGCGACGAAGGCGACGGTCGGACGGGCCGCGGCGAAGGCCGTACCGGGCGCGGTGGTGGCGGACCAGCTCAAGCTGCCGGCGCCGGCGAAGCCTGCGGTGAGCGAGCCGTGCCGCACGTTCCCGACGCGTCTGGCCGAGTTCAGCCGGCAGTACAAGATCAACTTCCTGTCCGGTACGGCGATCGTCAACGACGCCTCGAAGCCGTCGGTGATCCGCGCCGCCGCCCTGCTGAAGTCCTGTACGACGGCGCGCGTCGAGCTCGCCGGTCACACCGACGACCTCGGTTCGCCGGCCACCAGCCTGCCGCTGTCCGAGCGCCGCGCGGCCGCGGTGAAGACCCAACTGGTCAAGCTCGGCGTCAACCCGAACCGGATCCTGGCGAACGGGTACGGCGAGTCCTTCCCGATCGCCTCCAACACCACCGGCACCGGCCGAATCGCCAACCGCCGCGTCGAGATCCGCCCCCGCTGACAACCCACCGGCCCAACCCGGTGAACCAACCGCGGCCAGTGCGTAGACGACGAACCGCCTGCTGCGTAAGGCATCGCGCGGTCCGGCGACCAGCACGCCGACGACGAACGCGACTCGCATTCCGTCGGGTTGGAGTGCGGGGACGGTGCAAGACGGAGTAGGGTCACGGACTGTCGAGATCGGTGGTCCACAGCTTTCGTAGGGGATTGCATGAGTTGGCTGATCGCACAGGTCTGGATCGTGTTGCTGGTCGCGTTCGTCCTCGGCAGCGCGGTCGCGTGGCTGGTGCACCGGCTCCGGCCGTCGGGCGGCGTCCGCTGATGGGCTGGCTGCTGCGGGACAACTGGCTGGGCGCGCTGCTCGCGTTCCTCCTCGGCGCGGCGATCACCTGGGTCCTGTTGGACCGACGTCGGCCCGCCACGTCTCTCGTCCCCGCCGCTGTGGTGGAGGAAGAGAAGAAGGAGCCCGTCCTCGTCGGCGCGGCGACCGTCGAGGAACGGCGCGCGGCGCCACCCGAACCGGTCTTCTCCCAGCCGATGGAGCCGACCCACCCACCAGAGTCGATGCACTCGATGCAGCCGACGGAACAGCAGCAGGAACAGCCGCAGTCGACGGAGCCGACGCTGTTCGACGTAGAGCCTGCTGCGACACCGCCGCGGATCCAGCCCGAGATCCCCGCCGCCGCGCCCCCCGGACGCTACGGTGAGGGGTCGGCCGACGCGGTACCGCACCAGGGTCCGCCGGACGGGTTCACCATCAAGGGCAACGCCCAGTCGATGTTGTTCCACACTCCCGACTCGCCGTACTACGGCCGGACCAAACCCGAGGTCTGGTTCCGTAGCGAGGCCGACGCCGAACGCGCCGGCTTCACGAAATACGTCCGCCGGCCGCGCAAGGCCGCCGACCCCCGCGACTGATCTCCAGGAGCCGCTGTGCGCCATCAGCTTCACATCCCGTACGTCGTCGAGGAAGACGAGAACGGCATCTGGATCGCCGAGGCGGCCCTGACGCCGGACGCGTTCCTGCACACCGACGGCCCGACCCGCGAAGCGGCGCTCGAGGATCTCCGGGACGCGGTCGTCGAAGCCGTCGCCGACTCGGGCCTGCCCGATCAACTGGTCGTCGACGTGGAGATTCCGTAGCCGTTCTGACCCCGCCGCGGACCTACGATCACGACAACAGCGTGGTAGGCGTGCAGTCCGCAAGGAGGGCCGAACAGGTGGGCGTTCCCGAACCGGTCGTCGTGACCGTCGAGGTGCCGTGATGGCGGGCGAGGATTCCGAACCCGCCGGTCCGTCGGAGCCGCTGGAACCGGATGCGATCATCCTGCCCGGCGAGCGACGCACCGGCGTCGATCCGCGGGTCGGCGTCGCGGACGCGCGCGGCGCCGTACGGAAGCGTCCGAACTCCTGGCGTGGCCGGGGCAAGGCGCGCAAACCACCGTCGGCCGAGCGTCACAACGACGGTCGCGGACCTCGCGGCTGAGCGACCTGACCCGGTCCGAAGCTGCTCGAGAACGCGGGTGCTGATCCATCCGCGAGCCCCATTTGCTTGTACTGGCAAAGGGCCGTCAGACTGTGCGGAACGCCTTGCGGAACCGTCCACCGACGGCGTCACCACAGCACCGGAATCGTCCGGATTCGTGCACTATGTCCCCTTTTAGGTACGCCGTAACGGGGTACGGGAAACACTGCACGCCTGGGCGGCTCCACACACAGCGTCGTCACGTCGTGGCGGCAAGCCGTAGTACCGCTAGGTTTGGAGACACCCGATGGAGGTGAGCGTGACCGACATGCTGCCGGAGCAGCACCACGGACTGACGAAGAGTGACCCGCTGTGGTTCAAGCGGGCCGTCTTCTACGAGGTCCTCGTGCGGTCCTTCAAGGACTCGAACGCCGACGGCATCGGCGACCTGCAGGGCCTGACCGAGAAACTCGACTATCTCGAGTGGCTCGGGGTCGACTGTCTCTGGTTACCGCCGTTCTATCCGTCGCCGCTGCGCGACGGCGGCTACGACATCTCGCACTACACCGAGGTGATGCCGGAGATCGGCACGGTCGCGGACTTCGCCCAGTTCCTGGAGCAGTCGCACGCCAGGGGCATCCGGGTGATCGTCGACTTCGTGATGAACCACACCTCGGACCAGCACCCCTGGTTCCAGGCGTCGCGGGAGGACCCCGAGGGTCCGTACGGCGACTTCTACGTGTGGTCCGACACCGACGACATGTACGCCGACGCGCGGATCATCTTCGTCGACACCGAGTCCTCGAACTGGACCTGGGATCCAGTGCGCGGACAGTACTTCTGGCACCGGTTCTACGCGAACCAGCCGGACCTGAACTTCGAGAACCCGGCCGTCGGGGACGCGATGATCGAGGCGCTGAAGTTCTGGCTCGACCTCGGCGTCGACGGTTTCCGCCTGGACGCGGTGCCGTACCTGTTCGAGACCGACGGCACGAACTGCGAGAACCTCCCCCGGACCCACGAGTTCCTGAAGCGGGTCCGCAAGGAGGTGGACGCGAACTACGAGGACCGCGTCCTGCTCTGCGAGGCGAACCAGTGGCCGGCCGACGTGGTCGAGTACTTCGGTGACCGCGACTCGGGCGGTGACGAGTGCCAGATGGCGTTCCACTTCCCGGTGATGCCGCGCATCTTCATGGGGGTACGCCGCGAGTCGCGCTTCCCGATCTCGGAGATCCTCGCGCAGACGCCGGAGATCCCGGACACCTGCCAGTGGGGCATCTTCCTGCGCAACCACGACGAGCTCACGCTCGAGATGGTCAGCGACGAGGACCGCGACTACATGTGGGGCGAGTACGCGCAGGACCCGCGGATGAAGGCGAACATCGGCATCCGCCGCCGGCTCGCACCGCTGCTGGACAACGACGTCAACAAGATGGAGTTGTTCACGGCGATGCTGCTCAGCCTGCCGGGTTCCCCGATCCTGTACTACGGCGACGAGATCGGCATGGGCGACAACATCTGGCTGGGTGATCGCGACGGCGTCCGGACGCCGATGCAGTGGTCGCCGGACCGGAACGCCTCGTTCTCCACCGCGACGCCGGGCAAGCTCAGCCTGCCGGTGATCATGGACCCGGTCTACGGCTACCAGGCGGTGAACGTCGAGGCCGAGATGGAGAACGCCTCCTCGCTGCTGCACTGGACCCGCCGGATGATCCAGACCCGCAAGCAGCACCCGTGTTTCGGCATGGGTACTTTTACGGATCTGGGGGGTTCCAACCCGAGCGTGCTGTCCTACGTGCGCGAGTTCGGCGACGACGTGGTGCTGTGCGTGAACAATTTGTCGAGGTTCCCGCAGCCGATCGAGCTGGATCTTCGGCAGTGGCAAGGAGTGGAGCCGATCGAGTTGCTCGGCGGTGTGCACTTCCCGACCATCGGGGAGTTGCCCTACCTTCTGACCCTCGGCGCCCACGGTTTCTACTGGTTCCGGCTGGCGAAGCCGGCTGACCACGAGGAGAGCATGTAGTGAGTTCGCATCTGGACCAGGTCCAGTCCTTCTGCGCGGGCCAGAGGTGGTTCGGCGAGAAGGGACACGACGTCCACGTCGAAGCGATGGCCGGATCTGTCTGGCTGTCGGACGAGGGCGCCTGGCCCGCGGTCCGGATCGGGTTCGTCTACTGTGCGGGTCCACCCGGGGCGGAGAACCCGATCCGGGTGTACCAGCTACCGCTCAGCTACCACCGTGCACCGGTCGAGAACCTCGGCCACGCGCTGGTCGGTGAGTGGGTGGAGCCGGATCTCGGCGACACCGAGGTCTGGGTGTACGACGCCCTCCACGACAAGGAGGCGACGCCGTACTGGCTGGACGGGCTCACGCACGGACGGCAGCTGGACGGGCTGGAGTTCCATCCCGTCCAGGCTCCGGATCACAACATCGTCGTACCGGAGAACGCGCAGTCGCTCGTCCTGACCGTCGAGCAGAGCAACACGTCGCTGGTGTTCGGCGACGTCGCGCTGCTGAAGGTGTTCCGCCGGCTCGAGCCCGGGAGCAACCCCGGGGTCGAGATCGAGTCGGCGCTCACCGAGGCCGGGTCCGAGCTGGTCCCGGAGGTGCTGGGGTCCGCACGCGGTCGGTGGCCGCGGGCGGGCGGCGGCACCGACTCCGGTGAGCTGGCGATGATGACGGCCTTCCAGAGCAACGCCACCGACGGCTGGTCGTTCGCGACGTCGTCGGTGCGGGACCTGTACGCCGAGGCCGATCTGCACGCCGAAGAGGTCGGCGGCGATTTCGCGCCCGAGTCGCACCGTCTCGGTGCGAGCACCGCGCAGGTGCACTCGGAGCTGGCCAAGGCGCTCGGCACCGACCTCTGGGAGCCGGCCAAGCTGGTCGAGCACGCGAACGCGATGCGCCGCCGGCTCGACACTGCGGCCGCTGCGATCCCCGAGCTCGCGCCGTACGCCGGTGGTCTGGCGCGAGCGTTCGACGCGCTGGCGGCGTACGGGCAGCCGGTGACGGTGCAACGGATCCACGGTGACTTCCACCTCGGCCAGGTGCTGCGCACGATCGACGGCTGGAAGCTGATCGACTTCGAGGGCGAGCCGGCCAAGTCGCTGATCGAGCGGCGCGCGCTGGACACCCCGGTGAAGGACATCGCCGGGATGCTGCGCTCGTTCGACTACGCGGCCCGGTCGCTGCTCGAGGATCACCGGGGCGACCAGCAGATCGCGTACCGCGCGGCCGAGTGGGCGACCCGCAACCAGCAGGCCTTCTGCGACGGGTACGCCGAGGTCGCGGGCACCGACCCGCGTCAGCAGCAGGTTCTGCTGAACGCTTTCCTGGCCGACAAGGTGATCTACGAGGTTCTCTACGAGGCCCGCAATCGCCCCACCTGGCTCCAGATCCCCCTCTCCGCCGCAGCCCACCTCGCCGAGCAGCAGTAGGCCGAGCAGTAGTAGGAGGTTTTCCTGATGGGAGAGCGTGAAGCTTTCGAGGAACCGCCGGCGTCGGCCGACCGGCCTGTGGTGACCGCGGTTCCGGTGGATCGGACCGTGCTGGAACAGCTCGTCGCCGGGACGTACCACGATCCGCATCAGGTGCTCGGCCCACACCTCGGCGACCACGGCGTCACGGTGCGCGCGCTGCGTCCGTACGCGAACAGCGTCACCGTGCTGTACGACGACCAGCGTCTCGAGCTCCGGCACGAGTACGAGGGGGTCTGGGTCGGCGTCCTGGACATCGACAAGGTCCCGGACTACCGCCTCGAGGTCACTTACACCGACGGGCCGGCCACCGAGATCGACGACCCGTACCGCTATCTCCCGTCGCTCGGCGAGGTCGACCTGCACCTGATCGGTGAGGGCCGGCACGAGGAACTGTGGACCGTCCTCGGCGCGCACGTCCGCCGCTACGACGGCCCGTCGGGTGCCATCACCGGTACGTCGTTCGCGGTCTGGGCCCCGAACGCGCAGGGCATCCGGCTGACCGCCGACTTCAACTTCTGGGACGGCCGCGCGCATCCGCTGCGTTCGCTCGGCGGCTCCGGCGTCTGGGAACTGTTCGTCCCGGGTGTCGGCCCAGGTACGCGGTACAAGTTCGACATCTGTGGCCGCGACGGCGTCTGGCGGCAGAAGGCCGACCCGATGGCCAACCTGGCCGAGACTCCCCCGGCGAACGCGTCCGTCGTCCACGAGTCGGCGTACGAGTGGGAGGACGCCGCCTGGCTGGAGCGGCGGGCCGCGACCGCGGCGTACGCCGAGCCGATGAGCGTCTACGAGGTGCACCTCGGCTCCTGGCGGAAGGGCAAGTCGTACCGCGAACTGGCCGACGAGCTCGTTGCCTATGTCAACGAGATGGGTTTCACCCATGTCGAGTTCATGCCGGTGATGGAGCACCCGTTCGGCGGTTCCTGGGGCTACCAGGTGACGTCGTACTTCGCTCCGACGTCGCGTTTCGGTGACCCGGACGACTTCCGGTTCCTGGTCGACAAGCTGCACCAGTCCGGCATCGGCGTGATCGTGGACTGGGTCCCGGCGCACTTCCCGAAGGACGCCTGGGCGCTGGCCCGCTTCGACGGGACGCCGCTCTACGAGCACCCGGACCCGCGGCGCGGCGAGCAGCCCGACTGGGGCACGCTGGTCTTCGACTTCGGCCGTCCCCAGGTGCGGAACTTCCTGGTGGCGAACGCGATCTACTGGGCCGAGGAGTTCCACATCGACGGCCTGCGGGTCGACGCGGTCGCCTCGATGCTGTACCTCGACTACTCGCGCGGCGAGGGCCAGTGGGTCCCGAACCAGTACGGCGGCCGCGAGAACCTGGAGGCCGTGTCGTTCCTGCAGGAGATGAACGCGACGCTCTACAAGCGGGTCCCGGGCGTGATCACGGTCGCCGAGGAGTCGACGTCCTGGCCGGGGGTCACCCGCGCGACGCACCTCGGCGGGCTCGGGTTCGGCTTCAAGTGGAACATGGGCTGGATGAACGACTCGCTCCACTACCTGGAGCACGAGCCGGTGCACCGGCAGTACCACCACAGCGAACTGACGTTCTCGATGATGTACGCGTACTCCGAGAACTTCGTCCTCCCGCTGTCGCACGACGAGGTCGTGCACGGCAAGGGCTCGCTGCTGCGCAAGATGCCCGGTGACCGCTGGCAGCAGCTGGCGAACCTGCGCGCGTACCTGGCGATGATGTGGGCGCACCCGGGCAAGCAGCTGTTGTTCATGGGCTGTGAGTTCGGCCAGGAGTCGGAGTGGTCGGAGAAGGGCGAGCTGGACTGGTGGCTGCTGGACCACAGTGACCACAAGGGCCTGCAGGACCTGATCCGCGACCTGAACCGGGTCTACAAGGACAACCCGGCGTTCTGGCGGACCGATCACGACGCCGAGAAGTTCAGCTGGATCGACGCCAACGACGCCGGCAACAACGTCTTCTCCTTCGTCCGGTACGGCGACGACGGCGAACCGGCCGTGGCGTGTATCGCGAACTTCTCCGCGGTGCCGCACCACGGCTACCGCCTCGGCCTCCCGTACGCCGGGCGCTGGGAGGAGGCCGTCAACACCGACGCCAACTCCTACGGCGGCTCCGGTGTGGGCAACTACGGCGCGGTGGAGGCGAACGGCCCGGAGTGGCACGGCATGTCCACCAGCGCGGAGCTGTCCGTACCACCCCTGGCAACCGTGTACCTGCGCTTCACCGGGTAGCGTTCACGGCGTGACCGCCGTACCGCCGTTGACTGATGGTGACCTGACCCTGCGACTGCTCCGCGAGGATCCACAGCTGGTCGCGTTCGACGTCGAGAACGGCGAACCGATCGGCACGATCGAGGTACGGCGGACCACGCCGGGCGTCGGCCTCGTGGTGTGGGCACTCGACGGCGGCTCGGACCTCGCGCAGCGTGCTGTCCGGTTGCTGTCCGAGTACGCGTTCGCGCAGCTCGGTCTGGAGCGGCTGCAGGTCGAGGTGGACGCGGAGCTGCACTCGTCGGCCCGGGTCGCGATCCGGTCCGGTTTCCGCCGCGAGGGCATCCTGCGGGGCGCCGCGCTGGTCGAGGGCGAGCGGCGGGACGTCGCGATCTACGGGCGCCGTGTCGACGACCCGCGTCCGGACACGGTGACCGGCTGGACCGCGTTGATGGACTCGGCGCTGCCGAAGAAGCGGGTGATCGCGCATGTCGTCGTCCGCGACACCGGCGGGCGGGTGCTGCTGTGCCAGGTCAGCTACAAGAAGGATCTGGAGCTCCCGGGCGGCGTGGTCGAGCCGGACGAGGACCCGGCGACCGGTGCGTCCCGCGAGATGCAGGAAGAACTCGGTACGGCGCTGCCCCTGCTCGGCATCCTCGCCATCGACTGGCTGCCGCGCTGGGAGGGCTGGGGCGACGCCGTCGAGATCCTGTACGACGGCGGCGTGCACGACCCGTCGCTGATCGACAGCCTGCACCCGGACGGGTTCGAGATCCGCAACGTCCAGTGGCACGCCCCGGAAGAGCTGGCCGGCCTGGTGTCGCCGCTGAACGCCCGGCGACTGCCGATGATCCTGGCCGCGCCGGACCAGCTCTACAACTTGAGCAACGGCGCGCCGATCACCTCGTGAGCTGGCTGACGCACCACGCGTAGTGCCCGTCGCCCGCGTTCTCGTCGTAGATCGTCGCGGTGACGATCGCGTACGCCTGCCGGTAGAGCCGCATCCGGTCGCGGTCGTGCCCGAGCTTCTCGAACCGGTCGACGAGCAGGTCGTCGAGGCGCCGGGCATCCGGGCCGTACATGTCGAAGAATCCGGCCGCCAGCGAGGCCTCGAACGTGCTGTCGCCTGCCGTGGAGAGGAAACCCCAGTCCAGCACCGCTGCGACCCGGGAACCGTCCATCAGCACGTTGGGCCGACAGATGTCCCCGTGTACGACGCTCAGCTCGTCGACCTGCAGTTTCTCGAGCTGTGTGGTGATGTGGTCGAGCCTGTCGTCGAAAGCGGGCACGTCACGCTCGAAGTGCGGGCGTGAGGCCGCTGCGCGACGGCGTACCAGTGCGGCAAGGCTCTGGCCCCAGGTGTCCTGCCAGAACGGCTGGCTGATCACGGGGAGCGCTTTGCTCGCCGGACCGGGGCCAACCGCTCGGAGCGCTTCGGCGACTGCGACGAACGCGTCCAGTGCGTGCTCCTCGGGCAGTCCGGCCTCGTGCAGAGGTACGCCGGTCAGTTTGTCCTCGACGCTGATCGCCAGGCCGTTCTCGCCCGTGCTGATCTCGCGGATCCGCGGCGTCCGGAACGGCAGCGGCGGCAGCTCGTCGAGGAACGCCTGCAACGGCCGCACGTCCTCCGGGCGGCGGTCGAACCAGACCTTGCGGACCGTCCCGTCGCCGAGGTCGTAGACCGCGCCTTCCATCCCCTGCCCGATGAGCTCCACCGGGCGAGGTTAGCGGACCAGCCGGAGCGTCAGGGGGTACCGGTACTCGCTGCCGTGTGAGGCGGCGACCGTCGCCAGGATGATGAACACCACCGCCGCGACCGCACCGATCACGATCAGCGGTACGACGATCAGCACCCCGAGACCGAGCGTGATCACGATCAGCACCACCGCGATCGCGGTGTAGATCAGCAGCGAGATCTGGAAGTTCAGCGACTCCACCGCGTGCCGGCGGACGAACTCCGAGCGCCCGCGGAGCACCAGCCAGATGATCAGCGGGCAGAGAAACCCCATCGCGATCCACGCCGCGACGAACACCCCGACGTGCGCGACCATCGCCCACGTGCGTTCTTCCGAGGCCGACAACGGTGGCCCGGAGTTCGGCGTACTCATACTCCAGTCAAGCACGCCGATTCCTTTTCGGGGGTTCGCCGGTCAATACCGGTGACAGAACAGCCACGGAAGGAATCTCATGGCAAGCACGGAGTCGGAAGCGGTACGACGGCACTGGGCAGCGGCGAAGGCGTCGTACGGGCAGGTCGATCGGGAACAGGCCGATCATCGCTGGGCCGAGCTGACGGCCGAGCCCTCAGATGTGGACTACTTAGCGGTACCCGGACGTTCCGCGCTCTGGATCGTGCCGCACGAGGCCGCCACGGACCGGGTGCTGCTCTGCCTGCACGGCGGCGGGTACGTCAGCGGATCGCGGTACTCGCACCGCAAGATGTTCGCTCATCTGGCCCGCGCGGCCGGCGTCCGGGCACTGCTCTTCGACTACCCGCTGGCGCCCGAGCAGATCCACCCGGTTCAGCTCGACGACGCGGTCGACACGTATCGCTGGCTGCTCGACCAAGGCATCGCGCCGGAGCACATTGTGTTCACGGGCGACTCCGCGGGCGGCGGTATGGCGATCACCACCCAGCTCCGCGCCGCCTCGGTCGGACTGCCGCTGCCGGCCGGCGCCATGCCGTTCTCGCCGTGGGTGGACTTCGAGGCGAGCGGAGCGTCGTACGACGTCAATCGGGAGAGTGACCTTTTCTTCGACCGCGACGTGGTGCGTGGACTCACGTGGATCTTCCTCGGGCCGGACGGCTCGCCGCGGGACCCGTTCGTGAACCCGCTGTACGGCGACCTGACCGGGCTCGGACCGCTGTACATCCAGGCGGGCGGGGACGAAGTACTGGTGGACGATGCGAAGGATCTCGCGGCCGCCGCGGAGAAGGCCGGTGTGGAGGTGCGGCTGGACGTGTTCCCGGAGATGCAGCACACCTTCCAGATGGCGGCGGGTCGCGCGCCGGAGGCGGACGATGCGATCCAGCGGATGGCAGTCTGGGCGCGGAAGGTTCTGGGGCTGTGACTGTTGAGGGAGTAGTGGTGGGCAGCGACTTCGCGACGTCGAGTGAACCGTTCCGCAAGGAGTTGCTCGCGCACTGCTACCGGATGCTCGCGTCGGTGCACGAGGCGGAGGACGCCGTACAGGAGACGTACCTGCGGGGGTGGCGGGCTTGGCCGGGTTTCGAGGGTCGCTCGTCGGTGCGGGTCTGGCTGTACCGGATCGCGACCAACGTCTGCCTTACCGCGCTCGAGCAACGCGGCCGGCGCGCGCTGCCGTCCGGGATCGCCGCTCCGAGCCCGGACCTGACCACTGCTCCCCCGCCTGCGCCTGAGGACATCGGCTGGATCGAACCCATGGCGGAGTCACTGGTCGCGTCCGATCCCGCGTCGATCGTGGCGGGGCGCGAGAGTCTGCGGCTGGCGCTGATCGCGGCATTGCAGTACCTGCCCGCGAAGCAGCGCGCCGTACTGATCCTGCGGGAGGTGCTCGCCTTCCCGGCGGCCGAGGTCGCGACGATGCTCGACACCTCGGTCGCGGCGGTGAAGAGCACGCTGCAGCGGGCCCGCGCTCGGCTCGACGAGACTGCGCCCGCGCAGGACGAGCTCGTCGAACCGGACGATCCCCAGGCGCGGGCTCTGCTGGCCGAGTACATCACCGGCTTCGAGAACGCCGACACCGCTGCTCTCGAACGCGCCTTGCGTGCTGACGCCGCGATCGAGATGGTCGGGACCACGACCTGGTTCAACGGTCGCGTGATGTGCCTGCAGTTGCTGGCCTCCGCGGTCGGCGACCCAGGCGATTGGACGATGATCCCGATCGTCGCCAACGGCCAGCCGGCAGTCGGTGCCTACCTCAAGGGCGATCCGTACGGCGTCGCGGTACTGACGCCGACGCCGACGGGGATCACGCACATCCACGTGTTCAGCACACCGAGCCTCGTCACCGATTTCGGCTTGCCGGTCACAGCTCCCGGACGGTGAGTCGGGCCCGGTGACTCGTGCTCACCAGGGCCAGCGCCACAACGACGAGCCCCATCGCGACGGTCGGCCACCACACCGCATGCTCGGCGCGGACGAACCGCTGTGGATCGGTCGTCGCGGTGGCGCCGACGATCGAACCGGCGACCGCGACACCGAGCGACGTACCTGTCTGGCGGCCGACCGAGGCGAGGGAGGCGGCCAGACCGGCCATCGAACCGGGCATGCCCGAGACCGCCGAGTTCGCGATTGGCGGGTTGATCGTGCCGAGGAAGACGCCGAACAACAGGAAGATCGCGAGTACGACGGCGAGTGGCGTGGCTGCACCGATGGTGAGCGAGGCGATTGCTCCGAGTGTGAGCGCCGTACCCGCGATCACGAGCGGTGTACGCGGGCCGCGCGAGCCGACGATGCGGCCGGTCAGCGGTGAGAGGACGCAGATCAGCAGGCCGACGGGCAATAGGCATAGGCCGGCGTGCAGAGCTGACAGGTGGCGGACGCTCTGTAGGTAGAGCGTGGTGACGAAGAGGAACGCTCCGAACCCGCTGTACGCGAACATCGCGATCACGACCGCCGAACTGAACGGGATACTGCGGAACAGCCGGAGCTCGAGCAACGGTTCGGAACGGCGGCGTTCGTAGGCGATCAGTGCGGCCGCTGAGACGGCGGCGATCGCGACGAGCAGGTACGGCGTGTGTTTCTCGGACTCGATGATCGCCGAGACGACACCGCCCAGAACCAGGATGACCAGGAGTTGGCCGACCGGGTCGAACCGGCGGCCGTGCGCGGCGCGGGACTCGGGGACGTACCGGCTGGTGAGCAGCACCGCGAGCGCGACGATCGGCAGGTTCACCCAGAAGATCGAGCGCCAGCCGAGGCCGTCGACCAGGGCGCCGCCGACGATCGGGCCGAGCACGAGCGACAGGCCGGCGGTGGCACCGAAGATGCCGATCGCCCGGGCTCGTTCGGCGCGGTCCGGGAACACCGTCACCACGATCGCCATCGCGACCGGGTTGAGCATCGTGCCGCCGACCGCCTGCACGGCGCGGGCGGCGATCAGCCAGCCGATACCGGGCGCCAGGCTGCACAGCAGCGAGCCGAGCCCGAAGAGGATCAGGCCGAGCCGGAACATCTTCTTCCGGCCGAACCTATCCGCGGTGGAGCCGGCCAGCAGCAGGAAGCTCGCCAGCACCAGCGTGTAGGCGTCGACCGTCCACTGCAGGCCGGCCGTCGAGGCGCCGAGACCGTCCCGGATCGCGGGCAGTGCCATGTTGACGATCGAGATGTCCATCACCGAGACGAGGATGCTGGCGCAGCAGATCGCGAGCACGACGTACCGGCGGGTCCGGGCGGGGGCCTCGAGCGCTGGAAGGGTCATGGGTACGACGCTAGGATTTAGAGCGTGCTCGAAGTCAATGAACGCGGGATCAGCATCGCCGAAGCCGCCGAACGCACCGGCGTCAGTGTCCACACCTTGCGGTACTACGAGCGCGCCGGCCTGGTCGTCACCACCGTCGACCGGACCGCCGGCGGCCGCCGCCGCTACCGGCAGCTCGACCTGGACTGGATCAAGATCTGCACCAAGTTCCGCGCCACCGGCATGCCGATCCGCACCATCCGCCGGTACGCCGAACTCGTGATCGCCGGCCGTGGCAACGAGAAGGACCGGCTGGAACTCCTCGAGACGCACCGCGCCGAGATCCTCACCAAACTCGCCGACCTCGAGGAGAGCCTCGGCCTCATCGACCACAAGATCGACGTCTACCGCGGCCGCCTGGAAGCCGGCGACGCCGACCAACTGTGGGCGCCGCGAGCCTAGATCAGGGCCTGCCGACGGCTCGCCAGGAAGCGGCGCTCTGTCTCGTTGGCGGTCAGCTCGATCGCCTGCGCGTACGCCGCGGCGGCCTCCTCGGTCCGCTCGAGTCTTGCCAGGACGTCGGCACGAGTCGCCGGCAGATACGCGTACCCGGCCAGCGCAGATTCCTTGCCCAGGGCATCCAGCTCGACCAGCACCGCCTCCAGATCGGCCCCCGGCACCAGACTGTGCGCCGCCACCCGGTTGAGCGCGACGATCGGCGTCGGCCAGCTCACCATCATCGCGTCGTACATCCGGACTACCTGGCGCCAGTCCGTCTGCTCCCACGACGGCGCGGTCACGTGCAGACCCGCAACCGCCGCCTGCAGGGCGAAGCGGCCGTGACCCCTCTGCAAGGCCGCCGTAGCCCGCGACACGCCCTCCGCCAGTAGCTGCGGATCCCACCGCGACCGGTCCTGATCTGCCAGCAACACCAGCTCGCCGTCCGCGCTGACCCGCGCATCACCGCGTGCCTCGGTCATCAGCAGCAAGCCGAGCAGCGCCTGCGGTTCCGGCTCGTCCGGCATCAACCGCACCAGCATCCGGGCCAGCTCGATCGCCCGCCCGGTCAGATCGGACCGGGTCAGTTCCGCCCCCGCCGCGACGTACCCGGCCGTGTAGACCAGGTGGACGACAGTGAGCACCACATCCATCCGGGCGGGCAGCTCGTGATCCGCCGGGATCCGGTACGGGATCCCCGCCGCGGCGATCTTCTTCTTCGCGCGGGTGATCCGCGCCGCCGCCGTCGCCTCGGGGATCAGCAGCACCGCGGCGACCTCACGCGTGGTCAGTCCGCAGATCAGCCGCAGCGTCAACGCCACCTGCGACTCCCGCGCCAGCGCGGGGTGGCAGCAGGTGAAGACCAGCCGCAACGGATCCGTCGGCTGCTCGTCCTCGCCGGGCTCCTCCACCAGCAGCGGCAGCTTCCGCCGCAGGTTCGTCTCTCGCCGCAGCCGGTCCAGCGCCAGTCGCCGCGCGACCGTCGTCAGCCAGCCCCCGGGGTTGTCCGGGATGCCCTCCGGCCAGGTGCGCAACGCCTGCACGAACGCGTCCTGCGTGCAGTCCTCCGCGAGGTCCAGGTCGCGCGTCAGCCGAACCACCGACGCCAGCACCGTCGACCAGCTCTCCCGGTGCACCCGGGCCAGCACCCGGGTCACCTCCACCGCTTCCACCCTCACCTCTCCCCCCAGACCTTCTGACCGCGCACCCGTGGGTACGCCGGTGGACGGAACACCGGCGTACCCGGGTCGCACGCCATGATCAGGCCGGCGCCGCTTCGGGCGACGTGTCCATCACCGGGCGTACCTCGACGTTGCCCGACGGGCAGATCTTCGCCAGCTCCAGCGCCTGGTCGAGGTCACGGGCCTCGATGACGTAGAAGCCACCGAGCGCCTCCCGGGTCTCGATGAACGGCCCGTCGGTGACCATCGGCTCCGCGCCCTCACGCTGCCGGACCGTGCTCGCCGTGGTGGACCGCTCGAGCGCCTCGCCGCCGAGGATCCGCGCCCCGGCCTTCTCCACCGCTGCCGCGAACTCACCGTGCAGCTTCATCGCCTGCTGCCACTCGTCCCGCGTCAGATTGTCGTACCACTCCTCGCTGTCGAACAGCAGGAACATGTACTGCGCCATTTCAGGCTCCCCTCGTGTACTGCGTGCTTCCTCGTTCTTCCTGGACATCTTGCTGACGAATGCCGCGACACGGAATCGACAACGCCGGGTGCGAATCTTCATTACTGTTGAGTACCGTGGCGGCTATGCAGCACCTCGACGTCCTGATCGTCGGCGCGGGCCTGTCCGGGATCGGTGCGGCGTACCGCCTGCAGACCCGTTGCCCCGAGCGTACGTACGCCGTGCTCGAGGCGCGCGACACGCTCGGCGGCACCTGGGACCTGTTCCGGTACCCGGGGGTCCGCTCGGACTCCGACATGTTCACGCTCGGCTTCCCGTTCCACCCGTGGCGGGCGGCGAAGGCGATCGCGGACGGTCCGTCGATCCTCGAGTACCTGCACGAGACGGCGTCGACGTACGGGATCGACAAGCACATCCGCTACGGGCAGCGCGTCGTCCGCGCCTCGTGGTCGTCGGCCGACGCGCTATGGACGGTGGAGACGGCGGAGGCGACGTACACCTGCTCGTTCTTCTACGTGTGCAGCGGGTACTACGACTACGACTCGGGCTATGTGGTCGACTTCGACGGGCAGAGCTCGTTCGAGGGGCGGATCGTGCATCCGCAGCACTGGCCGGCCGATCTGGACTACACGGGTCAGCGAGTCGTCGTGATCGGCAGCGGTGCGACCGCCGTGACACTAGTACCCGCCATGGCCGGTACGGCGGACCACGTGACGATGCTGCAGCGGTCCCCGAGCTACGTCGCCTCCCGCCCGGCCCGTGACGCGCTGTCCGACCGCCTCCGCGCCGTACTGCCGGAGAAGCTCGCGCAC
Organism: Kribbella sp. NPDC054772; assembly: GCF_053611945.1. Classification (NCBI taxonomy): domain Bacteria; kingdom Bacillati; phylum Actinomycetota; class Actinomycetes; order Propionibacteriales; family Kribbellaceae; genus Kribbella; species Kribbella sp. NPDC054772. The sequence continues at coordinate 29,969 of NZ_JBSHBJ010000038.1, forward strand.
CGGGTGATCCGCGGCAAGAACGTGGTGCTGAGCTCGGCGATCTACAGTGCGTTCCGGCGGTGGCCGGCGCACGCGGCGTGGCTGCTGAACACCGGGGTGGCGAAGCAGCTGCCGTCGTCGATCCCGGTCGATCCGCATTTCACGCCGAAGTACAAGCCGTGGGACCAGCGGCTCTGCCTGGTGCCGGACGCCGACCTGTTCAAGGCGCTCCGGAACGGGTCGGCATCGGTGGTCACCGACGAGATCGAGCGGTTCACACCCACCGGTCTGCGGCTGCGATCCGGCCGGGAACTGGAGGCCGACCTGGTGGTGACCGCGACCGGCCTCCGCATGGTTGCGCTCGGCAACATCCAGCTGACCGTCGACGGCCGGCCGGTCGCGCCGCACGACACGTTCGTCTACCAGGGCATGATGCTCAGCGGTGTCCCCAACCTGGCCTGGTGCATCGGCTACACCAACAACTCCTGGACGCTGCGCTCCGACCTCACCTCGCAGTACGTCTGCCGCCTGCTGAACCACCTGACCGCCACCGGCACCCGGATCTGCACTCCCCAGGTCGACCCCGCCGAGTACGACGCCCCACCCCGCCCGGTCGTGGACCTCTCCTCGGGCTACATCCGCCGAGCCGCCGCCATCCTCCCCCGCCAAGGCACCCAAGGCCCCTGGCGCCTCCGCCAGAACTACCCCCGAGACCTCCTACGCCTCCGCCTGACCCCAGTCACCGACGGCGTCATGCACTTCACCTGACGCCGTCGGTCGACAACCCGCCGCCTCGGGATCAGGGGATGGGCGCCGGGGGCTGCGGGCCGACGTACGTCGCGATCGGGCGGATGATCTTCGGGTCGGTGGACTGTTCGAGGATGTTGGCGGACCAGCCGATGATGCGACTGACGGCGAAGGTCGGGGTGAACATCGGGCGCGGGATGCCGCACAGCTCCATCACCACGCCGGCGTAGAACTCCACGTTCGCGTACAGGTTGCGGCCCGGTTTGAGCTCGGCGAGTACGTCGACGATGCGTTGCTCGACTGTCGTGGCGAAGTCGACCAGGTCACCGCCGATCCCGCGGGCGATGTCGCGCAGCATCAGCGAGCGCGGGTCCTCGGTGCGGTACACCGCGTGCCCGAACCCCATGATCCGGTCGCCGGCCGAAACCTTCGCGCGCACCCAGTCGTCGATGCGGTCCGGCGTACCGATCTCGTCGAGGCTGGCGAGCGCGCGGTCCGGGGCGCCGCCGTGCAGCGGGCCGGAGAACGCACCGATCGCACCCGCCACGGCCGCGACCACGTCAGCCCCGGTGGAGGCGATGACGCGTGCGGTGAACGTCGACGCATTGAATCCGTGGTCCACGGTCGATACCAGGTAGTGCTCGATCGCGGCCGAGTGGACGGCGGACGGCTCGGCGCCGGTGACCAGGTACAGCCAGTTCTGCGCCGCCGTGAGGTCTGCGCGCGGCTGCAGCGGTTCTTGGCCTTCGCGCAGCCGGTAGAGCGCGGCGAGGATCGTCGGGGTGACCGCGCAGACCAGCATGGCGTCGGCCTTGCGGCGGGCCGGGTCGGCGTCCCAGAGCGGCGGGAGACCACGAACCGCAGCAAGCAGCGACAGCGCCGTTCGCAGACTGGCGAGCGGGTTGAACGCCGCGCCGGCGGTCGCGATCGCGGGCAGTACGGCGCGAACCTCGTCGGGCAGCACCCGCAGCGGCGCCAACTCGGCGACGAACCGGTCGCGCTCGGCGGCGCTCGGGAGGTGACCCTCGAACATCAGGTACCAGACGTCTTCGAGCGTCTTGGACTTGGCGAGATCGATCGCCGAGTACTGCCGGTAGTGGTAGAACCCCTCGTCACCCCGGACGTCGCCGAGGGTCGTCTCGGTGACGACGACGTTGCGCAGGCCCGGCGGAACATTGATTGTTGTTGACATATCTTCAGAGTTGACAGGCAATCAACTATTGTCAATATTGATCCAGTCAACATGAATCGTCCGAGGAGCGGGGAATGACGGCCGAAGGTGACGAGAATTACCTGACGACCGCCGAGGTGGCGCGCCGGCTGCAGGTGAAGCCCGAGACGATCTACGCGTACGTCAGCCGCGGCATGCTCACCAGCGTCCGCGCCCGCGGCCGACGCGGCAGCCTGTTCGCCGCGAGCGAGGTCGACCGCCTGGCCAGCCGTTCGGTCGAACACTCCGGCGTCGTCGAACGCATCGAGTCCCAACTCACCCTGCTCCAGGACGACGAGCTCTGCTACCGAGGCCACCCAGCCCGAACCCTGGCCACCACTGCCACGGTCGAGCAAGTAGCCCACCTCCTCTGGACAAACGAACAGCCAACGCCCGCCTCAGAGGAGCACCAGGCGCCAACCGTTGGACCGACCGGGGCGGGACGTAACGCGGCCTTTGTCGTTGGCCGGGAGGGTGTGATGCTGGCTCGGCGGGCTATGGAGGTGGTGCCGGACGAGGCCCGGCTGACGGATCGGTTGCGGGTGGCGGTCGCGGTGCTGGGCGCGGCGGACCCGCTGCGGTTCGATCTGTCGACGCCGTCGGTGACCGCGGCGGCCGGCACGTTGATCGAGACCCTGGTCGCGGCGCTTCCGGGACCGACAACCGCCCGTACCACCTTGGGTGGACGCCTCTGGCCGAAGCTGTCGGATCACGAGCCGCGTCCGGAACTGCTCGACGCCGCACTCATCCTGCTCGCCGACCACGGTCTCGCGGTCTCCACCGTCGCGGCCCGCGTCGCCGCGAGCGCCCGCGCCAACCTGTACGCCGTCATCTCGGCCGGGCTCGGCGCGCTCGACGGGCAGTACCACGGCGCGGCGCCGACTCTCGCGTACGAGTTCCTCGGCCGGGCGATGCAGGACCCGCTCAAGGCGCTCTCGGACCAGCTGCGATCCGGTGAGCCCGTCCCGGGGTTCGGCCACAAGATCTACCAGCAGCACGATCCGCGCGCCGAGGTACTGCTGGAGCTTCTCGGCGACCATCCCGTCGTCGACACGATCGCGGCGATCGCCGAGCGCACCCCAACGTTCCCGAACAGCGATCTCGCGATCGCGGCGATCATGCACGCGTACGACTTCCGTCCCGACGCCGGCGACGCGCTGTTCGCCCTCGCCCGCATCGTCGGCTGGACCGCCCACGCCCTCGAGGAGTACGCGGCCCCCGCCCTCCGCTTCCGCACCATGGGCGTCTACACCGGCCAGACGAACTGACCACCCACCCACCAACCACCCGCTGGTGTCGCGGCGGGTGGTTGGTTCCTGCGGCGTGATTACTTGGCGGTGAGTTTGATCAGGGTGGCTGCACCGGGTGCTAGCGAGACCTGGATCGAGCCGACGCTCTGCGGGACATACTTCTGGCGGGTCGGCTGGAAGACCCCTACCGAGCCCACCGTCGAGTCGTTCAGCGAAACGACCGCGCGTGCGCGCTCGCTGTGCGAACGGTTGGTGACGAGCAGCCAGCGGTCGCCCGACGCCGCGTCCCGCGAACGGAACGTCCCGACCACGACCGCACTGCCGGTGATGCCCGAGACCAGGTTGGTCGGTGTGAATCCGACGGCCCCGTTCGGCAACGGTGTTTCGTTGGCGTGCTCAACGGTCTCGGAAACCAGCGGCTTGAGCTCGCGACCGACCTGATGCAGCCAAGTGGTGTTGATCTGCTTCGCGGCGTAGTACCGCGAGGTCCGCTGACCGTCGACCGTGATCAGCGCCGGCCCGAAGCCCTCGCCGCGCGCGGCCTCCGGGGTCCAGTACGTGAAGTACTGGATGCCCTTCGCGCCGTACGCGAGGCTGATGTTGATCTGCCACAGCAGTTCGGCCGCGGTCGGTTCCCGATGGTTGTTGTAGGCAAGCGTCTGGATGAACACCCAGGACGGGATGTCGCCGTGCAGGGCGGCGTCCCGGACGATCGCCCAGTTGTGGAAGTAGTTCGTGTCCTCGCGCCCCTCGGACAGCAGCGGGTACCGGTCGAACGAGATCAGCGACGGTTTCACCACGTCGACGAAGTTCCGGTAGTACGCCGCGTCGTCCGACGGGAGCAAGTTGATGTACGGCAACAGCTGCGGCGCCAGCTCCCGGGAGATCGCCAACGCCTTCGCCAGCGTCGCGAACCAGCCGGCGCCCGGCTCGTCGTAGAAGTTGAAGCCGGCCAGTGACGAGTACGGCCCATATGCGTTGCGTGCGCGGGTGTACAGCTCACGCGCTTCCGCCGGCGTCACGCTGAGGAAATCTGTCGTGGTGTCGGAGATCGAGAACCAGCGGGACATGTTGCGGATCTGGATGTCGTCGGAGATCAGCATCTGCAGGCCGGCGTCCCGGGCGAGCCCGAGCTGGTACTGGAAGATGTTGCCGTCACCCGCGTAGTTGCCGGAGATGACGAAGTCGAACCCGGCGTCCTTGATCTCCGCGAACCGGTCCGCCGTACTCGCGAACGGGTGCGGCGGCCAGAACAGCCCGATCGGGAAGTCCGGTCCACCCGTCAACGGCAACTGATCAGGCAACGGTACGGCGGCACTCGCGACGGCCCCCGCGGTCGAACCGGCGACGCCAGCTGCGCCGGCGGTCTCGGCGGAGGCGGTCGTGGCGGCGGCGGTTGTAGCGGAGGCGGCGGTGAGGGCGGTGGCGCCGGCGCCGAGCAGCAAGGCGCGGCGGGACGGGCCGAGGGTTTGGTGCGGACTCTGCATGATGCTCCTTCGGAAGGCGGTCGAACGGAGTAGGCAGAAAACGTGCGCGGACAGCGTGTGACGGAAGGTGTTCAGGGCCGACGGCGGTGGTCGGCGACTGCGTCGGCGGTGGCGTCGAAGGCCTGTTCGGCCAGCGGGTAGTCGCGTTGCGCGACGCCGAGATAGAGCGCGTCGAGCACGATCATCTGGGCGTGCCGGCCGGCCAGTCCACCGGTCCGGAACGTCACGTCGCGCGCGGACGTGACCAGCACGATGTCCGCCGCCTGGGCCAGCGGCGATCGTGGATAGTTGGTGATGGCAACAGTCGTCGCGCCTTGCCGGCCCGCTCGCGCCAGCGGTTCCAGGACCTCGATCGTCTCGCCGCTGTGCGAGATCCCGACCGCGACGTCCCCGGTCCCGAGCAGCGCCGAGCTGGCCAGCGCCGTGTGGACGTCGCTCCACGTGCTGGCGCCGCGCCCGATCCGATGCAGTCGCAACCGCAGGTCCTCGGCAACGGCCGCCGATCCCGCCACGGCGTACAGGTCGATGCTGCGCGCGTCCGAGATGGCCGCGACCGCCCGGCCGAGCGCGTTCACGTCCAGCCCCGCGACGGTGTCCTCGAGCGCGCGGGTGTCGGCGCGCAACAGGGTCCGGAGTACGTCGTCCAGCGAGTCGTCCGGACCGACCTCGGACCCGGTCCCACGTTCCCAGCTCGGACTCGTCCGGCCGGTCTCAGCCGCGAGCGCGAGCCGGAGTTCGGCGTACCCGGACAAGCCGAGCGCGAGGCAGAACCGCGTGACGCTCGGCAGCGACGTCCCACACCGGGCCGCCAGCTGGCCGATCGTCGACGAGGCGACCGCCGCCGGATCCCGCAGGACTTCGGTCGCGATCCGGGCCTGCGCCGGGCTGAGTGCCGGCAGCAGGCCGTTGATGCGCGCCTCGAGACTCGGCGGCGGTGACTCGACAGCGCTCATGTGAAGAATTCTCAGAGCACTTCAAGACCAATTACAAGAATTCACACTGTCCGATTCCGGCCAGCTCGTTCAGCGAGGCGGACGGCCAAAGATGACTAGAACAGCGCCGACATCAGGCGGCGGCGGGCCTTGATCACCCGGTCGTCGTCCGCGCCGACGACGTCGAACAGCTCCAGCAGGTGCAGCCGGACGGCGTTCCGCTCGTCCCCCGCCGTCGCCTGGACCGTGCTGATCAGCCGCGCGAACGCGTCGTCCACGTGCCCACCCATCAGGTCGACGTCGGCGACCAGCAGCTGCGCCTCGACGTCCGTCGGGTTGTCGGCCGCGCGGGTCCGGACGTCGGCCGGGACGTCCTGCGTACGCTTCACCAGCTGCACCCGGGCCAGCCCGGACTTCGCCTCGGCGTCGGCCGGCGTCTCCTTCAGCAGCTCCTCGTACGCCGCGATCGCGCCGTCGAGATCGCCCGCGCCGACAGCGTTCTCGGCCGCCTCGTACCGCGGGTTCGGAGCGTCTTCCTCGACCGGCTCGGGCGCCGGACCACCGACCGGGTCGGCCCGCCCGGTGATGCCGTTGGCAACCGCCACGGTCAGCAACTGGTCGAGGTACTGCCGGACCTCCGGCTCGCCGAGGACGCCCTGGAACAGCGGCACCGGCTGACCCCGCAGGATGGCGATCACGACCGGCACCGACTGCACGCCGAACGCCTGGGCGACCTGCGGGCTGGCGTCGACGTCGATCCGCGCCAGCAGGAACTTCCCGGCGTACTCGGTCGACAGCTTGGCCAGCACCGCGCCGAGCTCGGTCGCGCCCGGCGCCCGCGGCGACCAGAGCTCGACCACGACCGGGGCCTGGATGGACCGCTCGATCACATCGGCCTGGAAGTTCGCCTCGGTGACGTCCAGCACGTACGCGCCCGCGGCGCCACCGCCCTGACCGCCACTCGGGCCACCGCCCGCTGGCGCGCCGGCCGCACCGGCCGGCTTGCGGAGGGACGACAGGTCGATCGCCCCGGGACGGGAGAAGTTGGACTGGCTCACCACTGTCCTCGCATTCCGTGCGCACTCTGTACGTTCACAGGTCCATCCTCTACGACGCTACCGAACCGCGCTGCCCCCGGGTCGCCATCAGTAGCCGGGCCAGCCCGCTGCGCGTGCCCGCGACCGCGATCCGGTCCCCCGCCTGCAGCTCCCGTTCGGGCTTGGGACTCCAGTCCCAGGCCTCCCCGACGTCCTGCCGAGCGAGCACCCGCAGCCCGCCCGGCTCGTCCAGTTCGCCGAGCCGCCGCCCACCGGCGACCGACCCGGCCTCGACCGTCACCTCGGTCAGCAGCAGAACGCGGCGACCGGCCGGAACCGTCAACTGACTGCGCCGGTTCGCCACCGCGGCGGCGACCGCCGGCGCGACCAGCATCGACACCGACCGGCTGTGGCCGAGACCCAGCCGCCGCTCGACCCGCTGCGCCAGGTCGTGATCGAACATCCGCATCGTGATCCGGGCTTCCGGGTTCAGATCCCGGACCACCATCGCCGATTCCAGGTTGGTGATGTCGCCGTCGGTGATCGCGAGCACCGACTGGCAGCGCTGCACACCGGCCGACCGCAGCGTCTCCTCGTTGCTGCTGTCCCCGATCACGACCGGGATCCGCAGCCGGTGCGCGACCTGGATGCCGGGCGCGTCCTCGTCCATGTCGACGCCGACCACCGCGACGCCGCGCTCGGTGAGGATCTCGAGCACCCGCGCGCCGACCGTCCCGAGGCCGCACACCACCACGTGGTTCCGCGGCCGGCCGCGCACCCCACCGATGATCCGCGACAGCCGCGCCCCGATCAGCGAGTCGACCACGACCGCGGTCAGCAGCGCCATCAGCACGATGCCCGTCAGTTGTACGACGACCGACGCCACCTTGACCCACGGCTCGGCGTCGGAGAACGCGTTGTCCTCGATCCCGGCCGACGTCACCGCGCCCGCCGCGAGGTAGATCGCGCGCCACCACTCGACCCCGCCGAAGAAGTGCACGACCGCGGTGCCGCCCGCGACGAGCAGCGCCATCAGCGCGGCGATCTTCCGGACCCGGCTGTCGAGAATGTCGCGCATCGCCATCAGCCAACCGGCCGGCCGTACGTCGCGACTCCGCCACACCTCCCGCACCCCGGTCCCGAGCACGATGTCGCCTTCGGGGTCGGAGCTGGACAGCGGCAGCAACTCGGGCGTCGCGGACGACGTGGTGTCCGCCAGCACGGTCAGATGTGGCTCCCGGATCAGGTCGGCCTGGCCCACGACGAGTCGCCGGCCACCGAGTTCGAGCCAGGTCAGTTCGTCGTCCTCGAGCGCGTCGGAGACGAACGCGGGCGCGGCCAGCGACGGCCCGTTGATCACCACGCAGTCGCCGAGCAGGCTGTTCATCTGCTTGCCGAGCCGCGGGTTCACCATCTGTACGACGATCCGCAGCTCCGGATCCATGTCGCGGGCGGTGAGCGCGGTGTGCACGTTGTGGACGTCGTCGGTGTCCAGCAGCACGAGCGCCCGCGCGGTGGACGGCGTACCGTCGTCGGCCGCGTCGACGCCGGCCCGGCGCAGCAGTGACTCGCTGATCACCCGGGCGCCCATCACGGTCGCGCCGAGCTCGCCGATCCGGTCGTAGTGCCGCGACGCGGGGTTGACGATCGCGGTCACCCGCTCGCCCGAGCTCACCAGCTCGGTGACCACCCGCAGCATCGTGCGGTCCGAGCCGCAGACCACGACCCGGCGCCCGTCGGGCGGGCCGATCGCGCCGGCCACGCCCGTGGACCGCTCGGGCGGTGGCGGCTGATCAGAATCGGGCGGGCTCCCGGTACTCTCCCCACTGTTCCCGAAGAACGTGACAGATTTCCCCCATCGTGGCCTCCGCACGCACCGCCTCCAGCATGGGCTCGATCAGGTTGCCAGTGCCGCTGGCCGCCTCCACCAGAGCGGACAGCGTACGACGTACCCGGTCCTCGTCGCGGAGGGACTTGCGTTCGGCCAGCACTCGGCACTGCTCGACCTCGACCTCGTGCGACACCCGGAGGATCTCCAGGTCCCCGGAGACGGTGTCGGTCAGCGTGTTCACGCCGACGATCTTTTTCTCGCCCTTCTCGAGTTTCTGCTGGTACTCGAAGGCGGCGTCGGCGATCTCGGCCATGAACCAGCCGTCCTCGATCCCGCGCAGGATGCCGCCGGTCATCGACTCGTCCGGGCTCATCTCCTTGATCCGCGCGAAGATCTCCTCGGCCTCGGCCTCGATCTTGTCGGTGAGCGCCTCGACGTACCAGGAGCCGCCGAGCGGGTCGGCGACATTGGTGACGCCGACCTCCTCCATCAGCACCGACTGGGTCCGCAACGCGATCTCGGCCGACTCCTCGGACGGCAGCGCGAGCGTCTCGTCGAGCGCGTTGGTGTGCAGCGAGTTCGTCCCACCGAGTACGGCGGCCAGCGCCTCGACAGCCGTCCGTACGACGTTGTTGTACGGCTGCTGCGCGGTCAGCGACACGCCCGCGGTCTGGGTGTGGAACCGCAGCCACTGCGCCTTGTCGGTCTTCGCCCCGTACTCGTCACGCAGCCAGCGCGCCCAGATCCGGCGGGCCGCGCGGAACTTCGCGATCTCCTCGAAGAAGTCCAGGTGGCTGTCGAAGAAGAACGACAGGCCGGGCGCGAACACGTCGACGTCGAGCCCGCGGGACAGCCCGAGCTCGACGTACCCGAAGCCGTCGGCGAGCGTGTACGCCAGCTCCTGCCCGGCCGTCGAACCGGCCTCACGGATGTGGTACCCGGAAACACTCAACGGCTTGTACGCCGGGATCGTGGTGGCGCAGTACTCCATCAGGTCGCCGATCAGGCGCAGATGCGGCTCGGGCGGGAACAGCCACTCCTTCTGCGCGATGTACTCCTTGAAGATGTCGGTCTGCAGGGTGCCGTTGAGCTTGGTGATGTCGGCGCCCTGGCGCTCGGCCGCGACCAGGTACATGCAGAAGGCGGGCACCGCCGGGCCGGAGATCGTCATCGACGTGGTGACGTCCTGCAGCGGGATGTCCTTGAACAGCCGGTCCATGTCGTCGGCGGAGTCGATCGCGACGCCGCAGTGGCCGACCTCACCGAGCGACTTGGGGTCGTCGGAGTCGCGGCCCATCAGCGTCGGCATGTCGAACGCGACCGAGAGGCCGCCGCCACCGCCGTTCAGGATCATCCGGTAGCGCTCGTTCGTCTGCTCCGCGTTCCCGAACCCGGCGAACTGCCGGATCGTCCAGGTCCGGCCGCGGTAGCCGGTCGCGTACAGCCCGCGAGTGAACGGGAACTCCCCCGGCCAGCCGATCCGCTCCATCCGCGGGTCGGCGACCCCCTCGGGTGGCCCGTAGACCGGCTCGACCTCGGTGCCCGAGAGGGTGGTGAAATCCGCCTCCCGCGTGCGCGCCGCGTCGTACCGCTGCTGCCACCGGTCACGCCCGGCCGCGATCTGCTCGGCATCCATCAGTCAGACCTCCTAGAGAACTGGTCCCTAAAATACTAGGACGTCCAACTATTTCCAATCCGCCAGAGGTATCAGCCGGCCAAACGAAGCTTCCGGCGGCGGGACTGTTCGGTCGGGTCGGGAACGGGGGCGGCCTCCAGGAGACGGATCGTGTACGGGTCCTGCGGGTCGCGGAGAACGGATTCCCGCGATCCGTGCTCGACGATGCGGCCCTGGCTGAGCACGGCCACCTGGTCGCAGAGCTGGTCGACGACCGCGAGGTCGTGACTGATGAACAGGCAGGCGAAGTCGAGGCGTTCCTGGATCGACCGGAACAGTTCCAGCACCGTCGCCTGCACGGAGACGTCGAGCGCGGAGGTCGGCTCGTCGGCGATCAGCAACGCCGGGTCCAGGGAGATCGCCCGCGCGATCGAGACCCGCTGACGCTGGCCGCCGGAGAGCTCGTGCGGATAGCGGCCGCCCCAGGCGCGCGGGAGTTCGACGCTGTCGAGAAGTTCCTCGACACGACCTCGCAGCTCGGCGCCGCGGACACCACGGTGTACGGCGAGTGGCTCGCCGATCGACTGACCGATCGTCGCGCGCGGGTTGAGCGACCCGGCCGGGTTCTGGAACACGACGCCGATCCCGGCCCGGACCTTGCGCAGGGTCGACGACGACGCGTCACCGAGCGAGACACCGGCGACCTCGATCGCGCCCGAGGTCAGCGGAGCCAGCCCCAGGACCGCCTTGCCGATGGTCGACTTGCCGGAGCCGGACTCGCCCACCACGCCGGTGATCTGGCCCGGGGTCAGCGTGAGGGACACCCCGTCGACGGCGCGGATGGTTCGGCCTCGGCGGGAGCGATACTCGACGACCAGGTCGTTCACCGCCAGCGCGGGCGCCACCTCATCCACGGCGGCCGGCGCAGCCTGGTCGCGCAGGCCGCCACGCGGCACCGCAGCCAGCAGTGCGCGGGTGTACTCCTCCTCCGGACGGTCAAACAGCTCGTGGACATCGGCCGTCTCGACGACAGCGCCCTTGCGCATCACCACGACACGGTCCGCGACGTCGGCGACGACTCCCATGTCATGGGTGATGATCATGATCGCGCCGGAGATCTTCGACCGCATCGCCAGCAGTACGTCGAGAACCTCCTGCTGGACCGTCACGTCCAGCGCGGTCGTCGGCTCGTCCGCGATCAGCAGCTCCGGGTCGCACGCCACCGCGATCGCGATCATCACCCGCTGGCACTGACCGCCGGACAACTGATGCGGGTAGTACTTGAACCGCGACTCCGGAATCTCCACCATCCGCAGCAGCTCGAGCGCGCGCTCCCGCACCTGCGCGCGAGACAGCTCCGGCTGATGCGCTCGGACCATCTCCATCAGCTGCGTCCCGATCGTGAACACCGGGTCGAGCGCACCGACGGGATCCTGAAAGATCATCGCGATCCTCCGGCCGCGCAGCGCGGTCAGCTCCGATCGCGACATCGACAACACCTCGTCGCCGCCGAACACGATGCGCCCGCCGACCGACGCGTTCGCCGGGAGCAGCCCGAGCGCCGCGAGCGCGGTGACGCTCTTCCCGGAGCCCGACTCGCCGACGACCGCGAGCACCTCCCCGGGCCGGACGCCGAAGCTCACGCTGTGCACCGCGCGCTGCGACGTACCGCCGACCGTGAAGTCGATCGTCAGGTCTTCGAAGGTCAGGACCTCGTCGCTCACGAGCCCTCCTCGGCGTCGAGTTTGTCCCGGTACTCTTCCCAGTCGGCGAGCATCTTGCGGTGGTACGACGTCAGCCACTCGAAGTAGTTCCGCGCGTTCCGTAGCCGCTTCCGCGGCCCGGGCATGTCGTCGGGCAACTCCTGCAGCATGTCCGCGAACAGCTGCTGCTGCTTGTGCAACGACCGCCGCTCGCCGGCGAGGAAACTTCCCCAGATGTCGTCGTCGACCTTGAAGTAGTGGTTCCGGTCCCCCGGTACGGCGTGCCTCGCGATGAACCCGAGGTCGATCAACCGCCGCGTCGTACTCGAGATCGATCCGGCGCTCGCCGACAGCGCCCGCGCCAGCTCCGCCGACGACACGTACGGCTTGTTGCTCACGATCAGGTAGCCGAGCACCCGCCCCTCCATCCGTGGCGAGCCGGCCAGCTCTCGGATCAACGCGAACTGCTCGACGAAGTCGACCCGGCGGGTGTCCTCCTCCCACCCCTCGTCGTCGATCGGCTTGTTGTCCGTCATCACGACCTCCCCAGCACCGCACCGGCGATCTGCTCCGACCGCCGGGCCCGGAACGCCTCGACCGGCCAGCGCGAACTCCCGCCGTACCGGACCACCGACGGCTGTCCGTCGGCGTCCCAGGTGTACTCCACCTTCTCGCCGATCGATCCGAAACCCGCCGCGGGGACGACGGCCAGCGTGTTCTCGTCGACGACCTGGAGCTCCTCGTAACTCTCGACCGGATCCGGTGCCGCCGGGAAGAACGCCACCAACCGGCCACCGAGCAGCGAGACGCTCATGACACCCATCAGGTTCGCGAAGTTCCCGCAGAACCGGGTCGCGTCGATGTCACTGGGCACCTGCGTGCCGGCCGGCGCGTTCGCCGCCAGGTTCAGCAGCTTGACCACCCCGGTCGCGAGAGTGCCGGCGGGCCCACCGATGCAGTTCGTCAGCACCGACACGACGATCTGGTCGACCGGGTCGATGAAGGTCCGGGTGATGTGGCCCGGGTACCCGCCGCTGTGCCCGACCAGCCGCCGCTCGCCGACCGTGACGATGTCCATCCCGAGCCCGTACCGCCCGATTTCCTTGCCGTGGGCATTCACCAGGCTCTCGTCGCGCTGCAGCAGCCGCTTGCTCGCGTCCGTCAGCAACTCGGTGGCACCGAAGTAGTGCGCGGCGCCGTAGACGGTCAGGTCCTCGGCCGTCGAGTAGAACCCGGTCGCCGCCGCCATCGCGCCGGTGTCGACGTGCGGGATCACCTCGCGGACGTCGTGCCCGTCGAGGAGTCCGGTGTGACCACCGGCGTACTCGTCGGCGCGCTGCGGGTCCCACTCCGCGCCGGTGTTCTTCAGCCCGAGCCGCTGCACGATCTGGGTCCCGACATACTCGCCGTACGTCGAGCCGCTCGCCGACTCGATCACCAGGCCGAGCAGCGAGTAACCGATGTTGGTGTACTTGAAGAACTCGTTCGGCTCGAACACCCGGCCGTGCGAACGGCACAGTTCGAGCAGACCTTCCCGGTCCGGGAACGGATCCATCAGCTGCCAGTAGTCCTTGTCCACACCGTCACGGATGACACCGGCCTGGTGACCGAGCAGCTCCCGCACGCTGACCGCCGCGAGTTCACTGCCCGCGAGCTCCGGGACGTAGGTCTCGATCGGGTCGTCGAGCCGGACCTTGCCCTGCTCGACCAGTTGCAGGACCGACGTCGCGGTGAACGTCTTGCTGTGCGACGCGATCCGGAACAGGTGGTCCGTGCGCAGCGGCGTACCGGCGACGTCGTCGCTGTTCCCGAGCGCGGTCGACAGGACGAGCTCGTCCCCGACCCTGATCGCCGCCTGGACTCCCGGCGTCCGCAGGTAGCGGCGCTGGTACTCCAGCCAGCTCTCGATCGCGGGAGCGGCTTGTCGGGCGGTGTCGAGATCAAAGGACAAGGCGGCGTCCGTTCTGTGGTGGGTGGTCATCAGGAGCGTCCCTTCGGGTTCACCGCGTCGCGCAGGACGTCGCCGAGGGTGATCAGGCTCAGTACCGTCGCGGCGAGGAAGATCGCCGGGTAGATCAGTGTGTGCGGTGCCTGCTGGAAACGCGACTGTGCGGTCGCCAGTTGCAGGCCCCACGAGATCGACGGCGCCCGGAGTCCGAGGCCGAGGAAGGTGAGGGTGGACTCGGCGACGATCACGCCGCCGACGGTCAGCGTCGCGACCGCGAGCACCGGGCCGATCGCGTTCGGCAGCACGTAGTGCGTGAGGATCCGCCCGGTCGGGAACCCCATCGCCTTCGCGGCCTGGACGTACTCCGCGTCGCGGGTCGCGCGGACCGTCGTACGGACCATTCGCGCCAGCGTCGGCCAGGAGAACAGCGCGAGCACGAGCGACACCGACAGCACCGACCGCTTGCCGAGGCTGTTCAGTACGACGATCGCGCCGAGCAGGAACGGGAATCCGAGGAACACGTCGGTGAGCCGCGCGAGGACCGAGTCGGCCCAGCCACCGACGTACCCGGCGACCGTCCCGACGAGGACCGCGATCCCGAGGGCGACCAGTGTGCAGAACAACCCGACCGAGAGCGATGCGCGGGCGCCGTGAACGACGCTCGCGTACACGTCGCAGCCCTGCAGGTCCTGCCCGAAGGGATGTCCCGGTGAGGACGGCCGTGCGCTCGCCGAGATGTCGCACGCGCGCGGGTCGGTGCTCGTGAACAGCTGCGGAAGCAGCGCCATCAGCACCAGTACGGCGAGGACGACGAGCGGCAGCCAGAAGAGCACACGCCGCCGGACAGTTGCCCAGACACCTCTCCGGGCCAGGACGTCCTCGTCGAGCGGCTGTGCGAGTACGGCATCAGTCATGACGGATCCTGGGATCGAGGAGCGAGTTGAGCAGGTCGACGACCACGCTGGTGAGCAGGAAGATCAGGATCAGCGCGGTCGCGATCCCGACCACGGTCGGCCCTTCGTGCACCCGGATCGACTGGAACAGCAACTGGCCGACCCCGGGCAGGTTGAAGATCCCCTCGGTCACCACGGCACCACCGAGCAGCGCGCCGAGGTCGACCGCGAGGTAGGTCAGCACCGGGATCGCCGAGTTCCGCAGGACGTGGATGCCGATCACCCGGCGGCGGGTCAGGCCCTTCGCCCAGAGCGCGCGGACGAAGTCCGAGCTCATCGTGTCGACCACGCTCCCCCGGGTCAGCCGGGCCACCGCGGCCAGCCCGTAGATCGCCAGCGTCGTTGCCGGCAGCAAGTACGCCGTCGGCCAGCCGTCGGTCACGCCCGCGATCGGGAAGATCGACAGCTTCACACCGAACACCAGCTGCGCGGTCACCGCCATCACGAAGATCGGCACCGACGCGATCAGGATCGTCAGGATCAGCACGCCGCGGTCGATCCAGGTGTTCTTCCGCAGCCCGGCGACCAGGCCGAGGCCGACACCGATCACCACCTGGATCACCCACGCGGTCAGCGCGAGCCGGATGGTCACCGGCCAGCGCGACGCCAGCCGCTCGGCCACCGGCCGGCCCCGGAAGTCGACTCCGAGGTCACCGGTCAGCAGGTGCCCGAGATAGCGCAGGTACTGCGACCACAGCGGATCGTTGAGGTGGTAGAGCTCGCGGATCCGCTCCACGACCGCGGGCGACAACGGCTGGTCGCCACCGAGACTGGAGATCGGGTCGCCGGGTAGCGCGAACACGGCGGCGTAGATCGCGAACGTGACCCCGAAGAACACCAGGACGAGCTCGATCAGTCGCCGGATCGTGAAGCGCACCATCAGGGCGCCTCCCGTCGGACCGCGGCGAGCAGGGCCAGCGTGGCGGCGTACTGGACACCGACCAGGTCCTTGATCGGGACGGTGTGCAGTTGCTCGTCGAGACTCCGCGCCTCGGTCTGCCACTCGGTGTAGATCGCGCGCAGCCGCTTCGCCAACGGGTACAGCGCGGCGGACGCGCTGCCGCGGGCGATCTCACCGTCGAGCGAGCGCACCAGCATCCCGCCGTACCGCAGGCGGAAGGAACGGTTGATGTCGCCGAGCCCGAAGACCTCGGCGACCGTCGCGCGGCGCTCCGGATCGATCTCGGCGGCGCGGCGCCGTTCGCGCTCCGGCCGCTTCAGCAGGTACGGCAGGAACGCCGCGATGCCGCGGACGAGCTGTGAGTCGACGGACAGGTACGGCCGCGCCGCCCGGAAGATCTCGTCGAGCATCTGCAGGTTGCTCTCCAGCTCGTCCGCCGCCGCGGCCAGGACCTGCTGGTACGGCGATTGCGTCGGCGTCTGGTCGTCGATCGACGGATGCGTCCAGTACGGCAGCTCGGCGACCAGGCTGACCGTTCCGTGCCGGGCGGCGTACGCCGAGGACGAGCTCCCGGAATCGTTCGGGGTCGGCAGGCCGAGCGCCTCGGCGTAGTCGTAGACCGCCGTGGACCTGATCATCTCGTAGACGGCCGGTCCGTACGGCTTGACGACCGGTGTCTCGGCCTCGCCGAGATCGAGCGGGAGGTCGAACGAGGCCGCGATCGCGTGCAGCTCGTCGACGAAGCCGGCGAGCTCCTGCGAGACGTAGTAGTAGACGCCGCCCAGCTCGGTGTTGTGCAGCGAGACGGCGATCGTCGGCTTGATCTCGTCGATGACCTGCATCAGCGCGAACGTCTCCGGCATGACGCGGTCGAAGTACGCGTCCTTATACTGGAACGGGAACGTCCACTCGACCTGCTCGTCGGGCGCCGGGCGGTAGAAGTGCGCGGTGTAGTGGACCCGGTTGAACGGGCCGTCGAACCAGCCCTCGTTCAGGCGGGTGCCGTCGGGGTCGATGTTGCCGATGATGTGCCATCGGCAGCCCGCGCGGAAGGTCGCGTCCGCGCACAGGTCCTCGGCGAGCCGGATCGCGGTCCAGAAGCCGATCGGTTCGTTCGGGTGCACACCGGCGTACACGAGGGCCTGCTCGGGACCGTCCCCGATCGAGTACATCGTGATCGGGTCGCCGAGTCGCGACGTACCGATCCGGCGCCGGGTAACGAGTTCGGGGTGCTGCTTGGTGAGGTCGTCGAGACGCTGGTTGATCTCGTCGACACCAGGGAAATGGGCCAGGTCGGGGACCCGGTGGGCCCGCTCCAGGATCTCCCGGAGCGGGCCGTTCGTCGCAGTCATCAATCGTCCACCGTCATCAGTTGTCGGCCGCCAGGGTGGTCTGCTCGAGGTTGATCGCGCCGGCGCCCTCGGCCAGGCCCGCGATCCGGTCCGAGGTCGCATAGGCGTACTTCTCGAAGAACATCGGCGGCGCCGGGAAGTCCTTCAGGATCGCCTTCTGAACGTCGACGTACCCCTGGATCGCCTTCTCGGGGTCGACCTCGGCGTCGGCCTTCGCGAGCAACTGCTCGACCTGCGGGGTGTAGTACGGGATGCAGTTCGTGCAGCCGCCGGACTTGGTGTAGAAGGAGCGCAACGTGTTCTGCTGGCTGGCGTAGAGAGCACCCCAGCGGGAGAAGTACGGGCCGCTCAGGTTCCCGCCGGTGCGCAGCTTCTGGAACTCGGGGAAGTCCGTGGTCGGCGTCGCGGTGACGTCCTTGATGCCGAGGTTCTGCCGGAGCTGGTTGGCGTAGGCGTTGTACAGGTCGTCGAGGCCCGCGCCGCCCGGGTAGCGGATCTCCATCTTGCCGCTGAAGCCGCCGGCCTCGGCCAGGAGTTGCTTCGCCTTCGTCGGGTTGAACTTGCACGGGTCACCGCAGAGGCCGACCGGCGTACCCGGTTCACCCGGTGGGGTCAGCGCGGTCGCAGGCTCCCAGATGCCGCCGTAGATGACGTTGCTGACGGCCTGGCGGTCGATGGCCATCGAGATCGCCTCGCGGACCCGGACGTCCTGGTAGCGCTTGTCCCACAGCGGCAGGCCGAGGTAGTTCATGCCGAGGCCCTGGAAGACGTACGCGCGGTCGCCGAAGTCCTTCTTGACCTGCGCCATCCGGGCCGCCGGGACGAACAGGATGTCGGTGTTCCCCGCCTGCACGTCGGTGTAGGCGGTGGTCATGTCGGTGTACGGCTTGAAGGTGATCTCGTCGACCGTGGGCTTCGGGCCCTGGTAACCGTCGTACTTCGCGACGGTCACCGGCTCGTTCTCCTGGTAGGCGTCCGTCATCTTGAACGGCCCGTTCCCGATCGGCTTCTTGCCGAACCCGTCGAGATCCTTGTACGCCGCCTCGGGCAGCGGGAAGAACCCGGTCTGCGCCTGCGAGAGCTGGGTCGGGAACTGCCCGTCGGCGGCCTTCAGCGTCACGGTGAAGGTCAGGTCGTCGACGACCTTCAGACCGGACATCTGGGTGGTCGTCGGCTTGCCCTTGGCCGGGTTCAGGGCGTCGTACCCGGCGATGTTGACCAGCTGGCCGCTGTTCTCCCACGCGTTCGGGCCGTAGGCAACGGTGTTCCAGGCCTTCACGTAACTCTCGGCGGTGACCTTCTCGCCGTTGTGGAACGTCCAGTTCGGGCGGAGCTTGATCGTCCAGTGCACGGCGTCGGTCGACTTCACCGACTCGGCGTTCAGGTAGCTCAGCTTGCCGTCCTTGTCGACGAACGTGAGCGACGAGAACAGCACCCGGTCCTGGGCGAAGGCGATCGTCTGCCGGCCCGGGTTCAGCGTCACCGGGTCGTCGACGGCGTACGAGATCGTCTTGATCCCATCGGTGGCCGAGCCTCCCGACCCACCTCCGGAACAGCCCACCAGCGCCACGGCGCCGACCAGGAGAACGGCAGCAGCACGCTTCATCAAGTCCTCCACCTGACTCGCGGCCCGCAGGGATGGGCCGGTTGCCCACCGATCCTGGACCTCGTGAGCATGCCGGTCAATAGGGAAACTTGGGAAGTTTCAGTAGGAAATGAACTTTTAGCACGGACGTAACACGTCGCCCAGGCACCAAGAGGTCAGGCGACCGGGGCCGGCGACAAAGTCAGGCGATGGTGGTCAGGAGAAGTCGCCGGCGTTGCGGCGGAGGGGTTCCAGGACGGACCAGAGCATGGCGAGCTGGTCGTCAGTGAGGCCGCGGAGGGCGAAGTCGGCGGCGACCAGGTCCGCGGTCGCGCGTTCGACCAGGTCACGGCCATCGGGGGTGATCTCGCAGAGCACCGCGCGGCCGTCGTCGGGGTGCGGCGTCCGGGTCACCAGGCCGGCCGCCTCCAGCCGGCGGACGATCGACGTCACCGATGTCGGGTGCACCTGGAGCCGCTCACCCATCTTGCCGAGCGGCAACGACCCGCGCCGCGAGAACGTGAGCAGCACCAGCGCCTCGAACCGGGCGAAGGTCAGACCGTGCTTGCGGAGGATCTCGTCGAGTTCGTTGATCACGATCTGCTGGGCGCGCATCAGCGAGGTGACGGCCCGCATCTGCTCGACCGCTCCCCAGCGCCGGCCCCATTGCCGTGACGCCTCGTCGATCGGATCGAACGGCAACGCCCTCTTCCTCGCCATGGCCGAACATTAGCCCGACACTGGTCTGACCATGTCGACACTCAGAGATTCCGACTTCCCCGCCCTCGGAACCGACAACCCCGCCGAGCAGCTGATCAGCATCCGCTTCCGTTGGTACGCCCACCAGTCCCGGAACGCCCGCGTCGCCTACCGCGCGCTGGGGACCGTCCAGCTCGCCGCGGCCCTGGTGATCGCGATCTCGGTCGCGATCAACGCCCCGACGTGGCTCGCGCCGTCGCTCGGCGGCGTGATCGCGCTCGCCGAAGGAGTCCGGACCCTGTTCGGCTTCAAGGACTCCTATCCGACCTACACCCGCACCGCCCAGGCCCTGCGCAACGAGGCCTGGCTGTACGCCCAACGCGCCGGCCGGTACGCCGCGGCGCACGAGCCCGTGAAACTCCTCGCCGAACGCGTCGTGGAGATCAGCCACACCGAGACCACCGACTGGGAGGCAGCCCTGAAGGCGCGGAACGTCTAAAACTGGCCGCTGAAAACTGTCTGTGGCGGCTGGCAAGGTTCGGGTATGGAGTATCTGGAGCATGTGCGGGCCGACGCGGCACGCCTGGCCGACGTTGCACGGACCGGGCTGGACGCCGCTGTGCCGAGCTGTCCCGGATGGACGGTCGAGTCCGTGGTGCGGCACGTCGCTCAGGTCTACGACCACAAGGTCGAGGTACTGCGCCTCGGCGCGCTCCCCGACCCCTGGCCGCCGGACTTCACCGGCCGCGACTCGACGGAGTGGTACGACGCTGCGCGGGTCGCGATCGTCGACGCGCTGGAGAAGGCCGGCACCGGTCTGGAGACGTGGACCTTCAACCCGCGCGACACCACCTCCGCGTTCTGGCACCGGCGGATGGCGCACGAGACGGCAGTGCACCGCATCGACGTGGAGCTCGCGCACGACGCGGTGACGCCGATCGACACCGAGCTCGCGCTGGACGGGATCGACGAGGTGCTCTACCCGAATCTCGGCGGCCCCTGGTGGGAGGAGGGTGACACGGCCTGTCCCATCGACGCCGCCCTGCGGCTGACCGCGTCCGGCCGGTCCTGGACCATCCACGCCGACGCGACGAGTGTCGACGTACGGCAAGGGGCGGAGGGGGACGTGGCGGCGGAGATCTTCGGTGATGCGGCGGCGCTGTATCTGTGGCTGTGGGGACGGGCCGGGGACGACGCGATCGGGACGGTGGGGGACGCGGAGGTGGTGAAGGCGTTCCGGGGGCGCGTTTCGGAGGCTACTCAGTGAGATTTCCAGAGATGTCCTCTGTAGGCCCGGCTGTTCGTTCCCTTGGTGAGAGACCACAGTGGTCTCAGGGAGAGGGAGGACTCTGATGACGCAGTACCTTGCACTGACCTACACCGCGGATGTCGACTGGTGGGCGTCCGAGCAGGCCGACGAGCTGGCCGAGTACCGGAAGTTCGGGGTGGACTTCGCCGGGCAGATCCAGGCGAGCGCTGTCCTGCACCCGACCGCGACGGCGACCGTCGTCCGGGTCGAAGGCGCCCGCGGCGGGCCGGTGATCACCACCGACGGTCCGTATGCGGAAACCAAGGAGGCCCTGACCGGGTACTACCTGATCGAGGCGGACGACCTCGAGGAGGCGGTCAAGATCGCCGCCGAGATCCCGGCCGCCTGGGGCGGCGCGGTCGAGGTCCGGCCGGTCATCGTGGCCAAGTAACCGGTGTCGGCCGAGTAAGCCCGAGTGATCCCGGTGGACCAGCGGTACGACGCGGTCGCGGAGACGATCCGGATCGAGGGCACGCGGATCCTCGCGACCCTGGTCCGGACCGTCGGCGACGTCCAGCTCGCCGAGGACGCCGTCCAGGAAGCTGCCCTGGCGGCCCTCGGCGCCTGGCCGGTGACCGGCGTACCGCCCGAACCGCGCGCCTGGCTGACCGTGACCGCGCGCCGGAAGGCGCTCGACATCATCCGCCGCGAGCAGGCTCGGGCCGGCAAGGAACAGGCCGGCTCGGACCTGATCGAGATCACCCGGCGAGAGCTCGACCCGACCAGCGGGCTGGAGCCGGACGACGTCGTCCAGGACGATCTCCTCCGGCTGATCTTCATCTGCTGCCACCCGTCGCTGGCGCCGCCGACCCGGGTCGCGCTCGCACTCCGGACCTTGTGTGGGCTCTCCCCCGCGCAGATCGCCGGCGTACTGCTCACCACCGAGGTCGCCGCGACGAAGCGGCTGGTCCGCGCGCGCCAGAAGATCTCCGCCGCCCGCATCCCGTACCGCGTGCCCGCCGAGGCCGAGCTGCCGGATCGGCTGCCCGCTGTCTGCGCGGTGATCCACAGCCTCTACACCGCGGGGCATGCGCCGTCCGAGGGCGAAGCGGCGTACGACGTCGATCTGTGTGCCGAGGCGATCCGGCTGGCGGAGCTGCTGCACACGCTGCTGCCCGATCAGGCGATGCCGACCGCCGTCCTGGCGCTGCTCCTGCTCACCGAGGCCCGTCGGCCCGCGCGTGTCGACGTCACCGGTGACGTGGTGACCCTCGATCTGCAGGACCGTTCGCTGTGGGATCAGGACCTGATCGCGCGCGGCGTCGTACTCCTCAACGACTCGCTGGAGCGGTCTGCTCGGCAGGCCGATGCTTACCAACTGCAGGCAGCGATCGCAGCCGAGCATGCCCGCGTGCCGAGTTATGCGGCGACCGACTGGCGCGAGATCGTCCGGCTGTACGACCTGCTGGTCGAGGTCTCCCCCAGTCCCGCCGCGCAGCTGGCACGCGCCGTCGCGATCGCCGAGACCGGAGAGGTGACCGACGCGCTCGAGCTGCTCGACACGATCCCGAGCAGCTCACGCTGGCACGCCATCCGCGCCGAACTCCTGGCCCGCCGGCACGCGTACGCCGAAGCCGTCGACGAACTGGACCAGGCCTTGGCCACCGCTCCCCCGACCCACCCGGAACGATCCCACCGGGAACACCGCCGCGACCACTTCACCCAACAAGCCGCGGCCAGGTCTCCACGGGCTGGAGATTAGGTCTCGTCGGTCCAGTTGCCGCGTTCGCTGTTGAAGATGGACTTCGCGCCGGCCGCGCCCGTCGGGCCCGGGCGGGACTGTGGCGCCGGCGCCGAGGCCGCGGCCGGAGCCGTGGTGACCTCCTGCGCCGAGTCCATCCCGATCGGGCCGGTGCCGTCGTCGTCGGAGTCCTCGTCACCCTGCAGTACGTCGACACTCGCGGACGCCCGGAGGCCGGTCCGCTGGATGACGCGCTGGATGGTGAGGTCCCGGTCGTCGGGCCGGCTGACCCACTTGATCTCCCGGAAGCCCTGGTCCTGCGCGGCCGACTCGAAGACGAAGTGGCCGTAGCCGAGCATCCGCCCGATGATCGGTTTCTGCAGGGTGATGTCGAGGACCCGGGCGATCGGGGTGGTCGCGACGGTCTGCGAGAAGACGCCGCGGATCCGCATGACGCGCATGTTCGTGACCACGAAGCGGTCTCGATGCTGGGTGAGGAACTGCCAGAACGCGTGCGCCAGCAGCACCAGCACGATCGCCAGCAGCACGGGCTGCCCACCGATCGACGTGGCCGCCATCGTCAGCAGCAGGGCTGCCGCCAGCACCACTTCGAGCATCGGCACCGTGAACACCACCCAGTGGTGCCGGACCTCGTCGATGACGACTTCGCCCTCGTCCGAGATCAGATGCCGCCGGACCTTCGGGTCGAAGATCCGGAACAGGCCTATGCCGGCCATCCACTCACTCCCCTGTCACGCTGTTGTGTGACCCCGTAAACCAAGTGTCCCGCACGATCACTCGCGACGGGACACCCGAACGGCAGATCAGCTGAACAGCGCGGTCAGGAAGGTGATGACACTCCCGAACGCATCACCCACGGCAGAAAACGCACCGCCCACCGCGCCTGCGGCATTGGCCGGCTGAGTGAACAGGTAGAAGCCGGCAAAGGCGATGAGCGACCAGATCAACAGCTTCTTCGGCATGTCGCCACTCCTTGTTTCTAACTAACCACTCGGTCGACTGCGGTTGAGTGTTTATATCACGGACGGTCACTAATTGTCACTGACTGAACACAGCCCACCGCACAATGCTCACCAGGTACAAGATCCATTCTGTAACGGATCCGGGGGCACGGCAGCGACCGGCGCGCCGCCCTGAGACGGAGAACGCCGTGTGCCACGGAAATCCTCCGGCCTTTGCCCGAAATCGGAACAACTTCCGATGAACGGAAAGCAAAGACACGATGTGACACTGCGTGGTCGATTGTTTCACGGAGAGACAATCGTCACAACGCGGCGATCAACTCGTCCGCCGCAGAATACGGGTCGGTGCCGCCGTCCGCGACCTTGGCGGCCAGCACGTCCAGCCGGGCGTCACCGTGCAGGTGCGCGAACCGGGCCCGCAGCGCGGTCGTCGCGATCGCCTCGATCTCGTCCCGCGCGCGACTCCGCCGGCGCTCGGTGAGGACGCCGTTCCCGCGCATCCACTCCAGCCGGTCCTCGATCGCCTGCACCACCTCGGCGACCCCTTCGTTGCGGGACGCAACCGTCTTCAGGATCGGCGGCGTCCACGCGCCCTCGGTGCGATCCGCCAGCGCGAGCATCGACCGGAGGTCCCGGGTGACCGACTGGACGCCGTCCCGGTCCGCCTTGTTCACCACGTAGATGTCGCCGACCTCCAGGATTCCGGCCTTGGCCGCCTGGATGCCGTCGCCCATCCCGGGCGCGAGCAGCACCAGCGTCGTGTCCGCCATCCCGGCGATCTCGACCTCGGACTGCCCGACGCCGACGGTCTCGACCAGCACCACGTCGAACCCGGCCGCGTCCAGCACCCGCAGCGCCTGCGGCGTCGACCAGGACAGCCCACCGAGATGCCCGCGGGACGCCATCGACCGGATGAACACGCCCCGGTCGGTCGCATGATCCTGCATCCGCACCCGGTCCCCGAGCAGCGCACCACCGGAGAACGGCGACGACGGATCCACCGCGAGGACGCCGACCCGCTGGCCGGTCTCGCGGTACGCCGACACCAGCGCGGACGTCGACGTGGATTTCCCGACCCCCGGGGAACCGGTGATTCCCACGATGTGCGCGTTCCCGGCGTACGGCGCCAGCTCGGCCATCACCTCGCGCAGCAGCGGGGACTCGTCCTCCACGAGCGAGATCAGCCGGGCGACGGCCCGGGAGTCACCCTCCCGGGCCCGTTCGACCAGCTCACCGACCGGCGGAGTGCGTCGTGGCATCAGCTCTTCGAGACCCTGACGATCAGAGCGTCGCCCTGACCGCCACCGCCGCACAGCGCCGCCGCGCCGACGCCACCGCCACGGCGGCCGAGCTCGAGCGCCAGGTGCAGCACGAGCCGCGCGCCGGACATGCCGATCGGGTGGCCGACCGCGATCGCGCCGCCGTTCACGTTCACCTTGTCGTCGCCGACGCCGAGCTCGCGCGCGGACGCGATCCCGACCGCGGCGAACGCCTCGTTGATCTCGATCAGGTCGAGGTCGCCGGGCGCGATGCCTTCCTTCGCGCAGGCCTTGGCGATCGCGTTGGCCGGCTGGCTCTGCAGCGTCGAGTCCGGGCCGGCGACCGAGCCGTGCGCGCCGATCTCGGCGATCCAGCTGAGCCCGAGCTCCTCGGCCTTCGCCTGGCTCATCACGACGACCGCGCACCCACCGTCGGAGATCTGCGACGCGGATCCGGCCGTGATCGTGCCGTCCTTGCCGAACGCCGGGCGCAGCTTGGCAAGCGCGTCGACCGACGTGTCTCCACGAACGCCTTCGTCACTGTCGACCACCAGCGGGTCGCCCTTGCGCTGCGGCACCTCGACCGGCACCACCTCGTCGGCGAACAGGCCGTTCTTCCAGGCCTCCGCGGCGCGCTGGTGCGAACGAGCGCTGAACTCGTCCTGCTCCGCGCGGCTCAGCTTCAGGCCGGTGTTGTTCGCCTGATCGGTGAGGGCACCCATCGCCTGGTCGGTGAACGCGTCCCACAGGCCGTCGTACGCCATCGAGTCGACGAGCGTGGTGTCGCCGTACTTGAAGCCCTCGCGGGACTTCGGCAGCAGGTGCGGCGCGTTCGTCATCGACTCCATGCCGCCGGCCACCACGACGTCGTACTCACCGGCGCGGATCAGCTGGTCGGCGAGCGCGATCGCGTTCAGCCCGGACAGGCAGACCTTGTTGATGGTGATCGCCGGGACGTCCATCGGAATGCCGCCCTTGACCGCGGCCTGGCGGGCGGTGATCTGACCGCCGCCGGCCTGCAGTACCTGGCCCATGATCACGTACTCGACCTGGTCCGGCGTGACGCCGGCCTTCTCCAGTGCGCCCTTGATCGCGAACCCGCCGAGTTCGGCGCCGGTGAAGCCCTTGAGGCCACCCAGCAACCGCCCGATCGGGGTCCGTGCACCGGCGACGATGACGCTTCGGTTCCGCGTGTCAGACATGCTGTCACGATACCTGCGGAGGCACTGGTACGCCGCTGCTCGAACGCGTCAGACGGGTCACACGGATCGCGCTCCCGACCATCCGCGAGCCATGTCATGTGGGCCACTTTTGATGGCCTGCCGGAGCACTCTGCGCCAGGCTGGCGCCATGGATCAGCTGTTCGACGCCATCGACCATGTCGGGATCGCGGTCGCCGACTTCGACGAGGCCGTCCGGTACTACGCGGACGTGTTCGGCATGACCGTGGCGCACGAGGAGATCAACGCCGAACAGGGGGTCCGCGAGGCGATGCTCTCGGTCGGCGACTCGGGTTCGTCGATCCAGTTGCTGGCGCCGCTGTCGGACGCGTCGCCGATCGCGAAGTTCCTCGACCAGCGCGGTCCCGGCATCCAGCAGCTCGCGTACCGGGTCACCGACCTCGACGCGGTCTGCGCGATCCTGCGCGACCGCGGCGCCCGCCTCCTGTACGACGAGCCGAAGCGCGGCACCGCCAACTCCCGCGTCAACTTCATCCACCCGAAGTCGGCCGGCGGCGTCCTGGTCGAACTCGTCGAACCCGCCGCGTGATCCACCGTGTGTCCAGCGTGTGATCCGCCCAGCGTCACGGGGTGCGGACGAGGGGTGACGGCGCGCAAAGACAGTGCCCTCGGAGGGGTTCGGCGGACTACCCTGTTCGGGTGCTGAAGGACAGCGCCACCGACTCCTTTCACGGTGCGCCGGCCGGGTTCCGGCACGAGGGGTTCGTCCATTCCGGGGACGACGACTTCGTGCGGCGCGCGGCCGCGTTCGTTCACGAGGGGCTGGCGGCTGGGGACGAGGTCGTGGCCGTGCTGCCGCCCGAGCGGATCGCGGTACTGCGTGACGCCCTCGCACCGGACCGCGACAGCATCCTGTTCGCCGACATGACCGTTGCCGGTGGCAACCCGGCGCGGCTGATCCCGTTCTGGCGCGAGCTCCTCGACAAGCATTCCGGCCGCCGCGTCCGCGGACTCGCCGAGGCCGCGTACCCGGGCCGCGGCGACGCGGCGTACGACGAGGTGCTGCTGCACGACGCACTGTGCGACATCGCCTTCGCGCGGGACTCGTCGTTCCGGCTGCTCTGTGCGTACGACGCCGCGGCCGGGATCGATCCGACCGCGATGCATTCGGGCGCGGAAGCCCTTGCGGAGAAGGCGTTCCGGACCGCGCTGCACGACGTACCGGATCGGGCCGAGCGGTGGGAGTTCGGGCCGGCCGAGCTCGGGGAGGTGCGGCAGTGGGTGAGCGGGCATGCCGCGTCGCACGGCGTCTCCCGGGACCGGCTCGAGGACCTTTCGCTGGCGCTGCACGAGATCTGCACGAACAGCATCCGGTTCGGCGGCGGCCGCGGCACGTTGGCGGTGTGGATCGCGGACGGCGCGCTGCTCTGCGACGTGACCGACAGCGGGCGGATCGACAACCTGCTGGTCGGGCGGGTGCTGCCACCGCTCGACGGGATCGGCGGGCGGGGTGTCTGGCTGGCGAACCAGCTCTGCGATCTCGTCCAGCTGCGATCGGGTGACGACTTCACGCAGGTACGGCTGCACACCCGCCTTCGGTAGTCGGACGGCAGTAAGACCGAGTAAGACCACTGACAACGGTGGACTGCAAAAGTGACGGTCGTCTCAACTGGGTCGGGCTGTGTCACAAGGCACAGCCACGGGCGCATACTCAGCGGTAAGTTCCGCTCACTCGATTGACCGCCGCTGCAGGAGGTACTCCCGTGAAGCAGATCCTTGAGGCGATCCTCTCCGGCGACAGCGCCGCTGTCGGAGAACTCGACGTACCGGACCACTACCGCGGGATCACCGTGCACGCCGACGAGGCGACCATGTTCGAGGGACTGGACGCCAAGGAGAAGGATCCGCGCAAGAGTCTGCACCTCGACGACGTACCGACGCCCGAGCTCGGGCCGGGTGAGGCACTGGTCGCCGTGATGGCGAGCGCGATCAACTACAACACCGTCTGGACGTCGATCTTCGAGCCGGTGTCGACGTTCTCGTTCCTGAAGCGGTACGGGAAGCTGTCGCCGCTGACCGCCCGCCACGACCTGCCGTACCACGTGGTGGGCTCGGACCTGGCCGGCGTCGTACTGCGGACCGGGCCTGGCGTGAACGCCTGGAAGCCGGGTGACGAGGTCGTCGCGCACTGCCTGTCGGTCGAGCTGGAGTCACCGGACGGGCACAACGACACGATGCTCGACTCCGAGCAACGGATCTGGGGCTTCGAGACGAACTTCGGCGGTCTCGCCGAGCTAGCGCTGGTGAAGTCGAACCAGCTGATGCCGAAGCCGGACCACCTCACCTGGGAGGAGGCCGCGTCGCCGGGGCTCGTGAACAGCACGGCGTACCGGCAGCTGGTGTCGGCCAACGGCGCCAACATGAAGCAGGGCGACGTGGTGCTGATCTGGGGCGCCTCCGGCGGTCTCGGGTCGTACGCGACGCAGTTCGCGCTGAACGGCGGGGCGATCCCGGTGTGCGTGGTGTCGTCGCCGGAGAAGGCGGAGATCTGCCGGGCGATGGGCGCGGAGCTGATCATCGACCGGAACGCCGAGGGCTACAAGTTCTGGAAGGACGAGACCACCCAGGACCAGCGGGAGTGGAAGCGGTTCGGGGCCCGGATCCGCGAGCTGACCGGCGGCGACGACCCGGACATCGTGTTCGAGCACCCGGGGCGGGAGACGTTCGGGGCGTCGGTGTTCGTTGCGCGCAAGGGCGGGACGATCGTGACCTGCGCGTCGACGTCCGGGTTCATGCACGAGTACGACAACCGGTACCTGTGGATGAACCTGAAACGGATCATCGGCTCTCACTTCGCGAACTACCGGGAGGCCTGGGAAGCCAATCGGCTGATCGCGAAGGGCATGGTGCACCCGACCGTCAGCAAGGTGTACACGCTCGAGGACACCGCGCAGGCGGCGTACGACGTGCACCGCAACCTGCACCAGGGCAAGGTCGGCGTCCTCACCCTGGCCCCCGAGGAGGGCCTCGGCATCAAGGACCCGGAATTGCGCGCGCGGCACACGGACGCGATCAATCGCTTCCGTAACAGGTAACAGATCATCCGTTTGGGCGTTTCAGGGGGATTCTGACAGGCTTAAGGTGGGGGATTCACGCTGAGCCGCCAGAAGGGAATCTCGGGAATGCCTGACGAGTCGAGCCTGCCGTTCTTCGACCGCACGGCCACCGCTGCCGGGGGCTTCCCCGTCAGCCGCCGTGGGTACGACAAGCAGGCCGTGGACGACTATGTCCGCGCGCTGGAGATGCAACTCGTCGAGACACGCAACCGCGCCGACGAGCTGCAGCAGAGTGTCGCGCCGATGCAGCGCCAGCTCGAGGAGACCCGGCGCCAGCTCGAGGCCAGCGCGAACCCGTCGTACGCCGGACTCGGCGACCGGGCCGCGCAGATCCTCCGGCTGGCCCAGGACCAGGCGTCCGAGGCGCTCGACGAGGCCAAGCGGGAGGCCGAGGAACTGCGCGCGAACGCCCGCAAGGAGGCCACCGCGGCCCGGGCGACCGGCGAGCGGGAGGCCGAGGACATCCGCACGGTCGCGCTGAACGAGGCGGACAGCATGCGTCGCACCGCGGAGGGTGACGCAGCCGAGCTCCGGCGTACGGCGGAGACCGAAGCGGCCGAGGTACTGCAGGCCGCGCAGCGCAAGGGCGACCAGCTCACGCTGACCGCCGAGTCGCAGGCGAGCACGCTGAAGAACGGCGCGCTGCACGAGGCGGAGAAGATCCGGACCGCGATCCAGCGCGAGTCGGCGGCGCTGCGCGCGCGGCTGGCCGACGAGCGGGAGCAGCAGGCCAAGGAGCTCGCCGACAAGCACCAGCAGATCGCGGCCGACACCGACAGCCTCACCACCCAGATGAAGGAGGCCGCCGAGGCTTCCGAGCGCCGGGTGGCGGAGGCGACCGAGCAGGCGCGGAAGATCCGGGCCGAGGCGGAGGAGTCGGCCGAGCGGACGCTGGCGCGGTCGCGGCGCGAGGCCGAGCAGTTGCTGAGCACCGCGCGGACGCGGTCCGAGGCCGAGCTCGCCAACTCCGCCGACGAGGCCGAGCGCTCACGGACGGTCGTCGCCCGCGAGACCGAGCGGCTCGCGAAGCGGCGGGACGGGATCCTGACGCAGATCGCCGGGCTGAACGAGATCGCCAGCAACATCGCGCGACAGGCGGCGGAGCTCGACTCCGAGACGGCGGCGCCGTACGTCAACCCTTTCGCCCGTCCCGCTGAGTCCAGCGGGTCCACTGATTCGGCGGCTGGTTCTGCGGCTGGTTCTGCGGGCGCTCCGGCGGCCGAGGGGGCTGGTCGGCGGCCGTTCGGGAGTGCGCCGGGGACGGGGGCGGGGAGCCCGTTCGCGTCCGGGGCCACGGACAGCCCGGCGAAGGGGGCCGGCGAGAGCCCTTTCGCGGGGACGACGCCGACTGACAACCCGTTCCCTGGGGCGACCCCGGCCGACAACGGGTTCCCGGCCGCTACCGAGGCTGACAACCCGTTCACGGGGGCCACTCCGGCGGGTGGGTTCGGTACGTCGGGCGCTGGGTCCTCGGGCGCTGGGTCCTCGGGCGCTGGATCCTCGGGCGCTGGATCCTCGGGCGCTGGATCCTCGGGCGCTGGATCCTCGGGTGCTGGATCGTCGGGTGCTGGATCTTCCGGTGCTGGATCTTCTCGTGCGGGAGCTTCTGGTGCGGGGTCTTCGAGTGTGGGGACTTCGGGCTCGGGGTCTGCGGGTGCGGGGTCGGTGAGCGGGGCATCGTACGACGACGGCGGGCCGTTCACGGGTGCCAGCCCGTTCGTCGGTCTCGGTGCGGGTGACGCCCGGGTCGACGAGACGCGGATCGACACCAACCTGCGCGTGGACCCGAAGGACACCGACGACCTCGCCGACAAGACCACCAGCAAGTCCGCCGGCGGTCCCGCTTCCGCTGCGTCCAGCTCGACGGGTTCCAGCAGCACCAAGTCCAGTGCGGCTGGGGCAGGCAAGAGCGGCTCGGCGGCGAAGGGATCCGGCTCGGCCGGTGCGGACTCGGGCGCGAACGGTTCCGCTAAGGCGGGTGCGACGTCGGCCGGTGCGACGGTGTCGAGCGCGACTGGTTCTGGTGTGGGCTCGGACGCGTTCGCGGACGAGGACGAGCCGAAGGATTCGACGAGGATCGACGAGTTCCGGCTGGATGACCTCGCGAACGAGGAGACTCGGGTCCAGCGTTCGGCCGCCGCAGCGAAGTCTGCCGGGAAGCCGTCCGCCGACGACACGACCGATGCGGCCACCTCGAGCGCGCGATCCCCGAAGGACAAGATGTGACGCCAGCCGGCGACGACACCTCGACAGCGACCGACGCGGACCTCGCCGAAGCCACCCGCGAAGCGAAGACCGCCGCCGCGCAGGCCGAGGCCGCCGCCGACAAGAGCGACCACGCAGCAACCAACGCCACCACCGCAGCCACCCAAGCCGAGGGCTCCGCCGAGGCGGCCGCAACCGACGCCAAGCGCGCCGACAGCTCTGCAAGCCGGGCCGACGGTTCGGCTGAGGCGGCTGCTACCTCGGCCGAGCAGGCTGACACGGCCGCCGACAAGGCTGACACGTCGGCGGAGAAGTCGGACGACTCCGCCGAGGAGGCAGACGACGCGGCCGACCAGGCCCGCACGTCCGTCAAGGAAGCGGATGGTGCTGCTGGCGAGGCGGATGTGGCGGCCAAGGAGGCCGAAAGGGCTGCTGACAAGGCGGACGACTCGGCCGAGGCTGCGACGGATGCCGTGGGCAACGCCGCCGCAAGGGCTCGGGACGAGGACGAGAACATCGCCGAACTCTTGATCGACCAGCGGCACCCCTCCGAGGGCATGGGCCAGCCCGGCCCGCCGCTGCGGCGCTCGAACCCGTTCACGTTCGGGTTCTTCGCGGCCCTCGGCGTACTCGTGGCCTGGGGTCTGTGGAACGCGCTCGGTCAGGCCCGCTCGGTCCTCATCCTGCTGCTGGTCTCGATGTTCATCGCGGTCGGTCTGAACCCGCTCGTCGAGTGGTTCATGCGCCGCGGCCTGAAGCGCGGGCTGTCGGTCGGTGTGGTGTTCCTGCTGATGATCCTGGCGGTCGTCGGCGTCGGGTTCGCGATCGTGCCGGTCGTCACCGACCAGATCGACAGCCTGATCAAGAACGCCCCGGGGTACCTCGACCTGCTCGAGAAGTCGAAGACGCTCAACAACCTGAACACGAAGTACCACTTCATCCAGAAGGCGCAGGACTACATCCAGGACCCGGCGCTCGCACAACGCGCGTTCGGCGGGATCCTCGGCGTCGGGAAGGTGGTCGCGAACGCGCTGTTCAACACGTTCACGATCCTGATCCTGACGCTGTACTTCCTCGCGTCGCTGCCGTCGGTGAAGCGGGCGGCGTACAGCCTGGTCCCGAACACCCGCCGGCGCCGGGTCTCGATCCTCGGCGACGAGGTGCTGGGACGGGTCGGCGGCTACGTGAGCGGTCAGTTCATGGTCGCGCTGTGTGCCGGCGTCTGCATGTTCATCTTCCTGGAGATCGTCGGCCTGCGGGACTACGCCGTGGCGCTGGCGATCGTGGTGATGGTCTGCGACTTCATCCCGATGGTCGGCGGTCTGATCGGCGTCGTCGTGGTCTCCCTGATCGGTTTCACCGGCGGCCTCTGGACCGGTATCGCCTGCCTGATCTACGGCATCATCTACCAGCAGATCGAGAACTACGTCGTGGCCCCACGCATCATGCGCCGCGCAGTGGACATCCCCGGCGCCGTCACCGTCATCGCCGCCCTCCTCGGCGGCGCCCTCCTCGGCGTAGTCGGCGCCCTCCTGGCCATCCCGTCGGCCGCCGCCATCCTCCTCATCATCCGAGAAGTCTGGGTCCGCAAAGCCGACGCCTCCTAGCAGGCGCCCTCCCCGATCGGCCTACACGCGCTGCTTTCGGGTCTGACCGGCCGTCTGGCCTCGCGCGGACGAGTCACCACTCGCCCCCCGAAGCCGACGGCCGGTAGCTTTTTGCGCGGCCGGACGATCGCTGTCCTGCTCTGCAGTCGTTTCGGTTCGAGGTCTCCTGGATCGGCTGGGCTTGGGTGGTGTCACCTCGACGAGTTGCAAGGAACGTCCGTCGTCGAGGTGGATGACGAGGTCGTGGGCGAACTGCTGTCTCGCCTCTCGCATCACCTTCGCCGCGTCGGCGCTCTGCCCTTCCGCCGCAGCCTGCACGAGTTGCGACACCCGCTGATGGGAAACGCCGAGCACACTACTCACGTCCCTGACCGGAACATCTGCGTCCGTGAGCACCGACGCGACCTCCTTGGTCAACTCGGCGACCAGCGTCTCGAGCTCTTTCGCCCTGCGTCGGAGGCCGTCGACCAGGGTCTTCGCCTCGAGCAGATCCCGCCCGTCGGCGTCGATGCCGGAAACCTCAACGGCGACCTTCGAGAGTGGAGAGTCGGTCACCACAGCGATGTACTCCCGCGCCATCTGCTCGACCTCGTCCAACCGACGAGCCTGCGTCAGACCATCGAGCTCAGGTACGGCGATCATCCACCACCGATCGTCCCGGCTGACGCTCACCTCGTAGGTCTTCATTGCTCCGTCCCCTCACACTCGGCGAGTGCCTTGTCGACCTTCCGCACGACTCCTGGCGAGATCACCCGATGACCGTCCGGCACCACGAACGTGTGCCGACCACAGGAACACTCGTACAGGCTGTGCGACCCTTCCGTCCTGACTCGCCGCCAACCGGCGTCCTTGAAAGCCTTCACGACTTTCCGTGTCGGCTGTCCACTGACCATGATTTTAGTCTATGGAGCTAGACACTTTCAAGGCAAGTCGCATAGACAGATGCTCAAGCGGTGACGTCGAGGATGAAGTGTTGGGCGGGGGTTAGGCGGGTGTGGGTGTTGACGCGGATGTAGGTCTGTTGGTCGAGTTGTTGGGGTAGGTGGCGGAGGGCGAAGTACGAGTGGAGGGCTCGGCGGGGTTTGTCGGTGTGGTTCTGGGTGCCGCCGTGCCAGAGGTGGCTGTTGAAGATGACGACGGTGCCGGCGGTGCCGGTGAGCTGGATCTGGTCGGGGTGGGCGGCGGCGGGGTCGGGCATCTCGTCGCTGGGCATGGTGCCGCGGCGGTGGGAGCCGGGGACGACGCGGGTGGCGCCGTTCTCGGGGGTGAAGTCGTCGAGGAGCCAGATCGAGTTGCAGACCTCGTACGCGCCTGGCTCGACGGCGTGACCGGAGTCGGCGTGCAGCGCCTGATGCCCCTCGCCGGGTAGTGCGGCGCGGCTGTTCAGCGACGACAGCTTGAACTCGCCGAGCACGTGGCTCATCGCGGCCAGCACGCGCGGATGACTGAAGCAGACCTCGAACATCGGGTCCTTGTTCACCAGGTCCGCGAGCCGGTCGGTGCCCTTCTCCTGATGGACCTCCAGGCCGGCCCGGTCCCCCTCGGCGGCGATCAGTTCGGCGAGGCGTTTGTTGAGTTCGGCCACGTCCTCCGCCGTCAGGATCCCTTCCAGCGGCAGGAACCCGTCGCGGTCGAGTTGGTCCTTCTCGGCCTGCGTGAGGACGTCGTCGGTCACGCCGAGGTCGCGCAGTGCGGTCGCCATATCCATTCCGAGCTCTCCTTCACAGATGCACGAATCGATGCCAGCATCGTTCCGACGTACCCGAGAAACAATGCAGAAGGCGACTCCGGTTATGCACATATCGCCACGACTGCTCGGCGCCGGCGTTCACACCGCCGCACCCGGGAAGGACTATCCGTCGCACGCGCACACGTCCTGGGAGCTCGTGTACTACGTTCGCGGCCGGATCACCTGCCCCGTCGGCGACACGACGTACGACGCGACGCCGGGCACCGTCCTACTCACGCCACCGCACACCTGGCACGCCGAACAGAGCCGCACCGGGTACGCGAACCGCTTCCTCCAGGTCGACGCGAACCCCAACCACCCTTGGCCGCGACTCTGCTACGACGACGCCGACCACACGCTCGGCCGCGTCTTCGATGCTCTCGTCCGCGAAAGCACCCAGCCCGATACCGACGAGCTCCGCGCGCTGCTCCTCGCCGAACTGGACCTTCGCCTGCGCCGTGCGGCTTCCCCACCGCCGACGCCTACCGAGCAACTGGTCGCGCAGGCAGAGCAACTGTTCGAGGAACGCTTCGCCGCCGGCCTGCGCGTCTCCGAGGTCGCCGCCGACCTCGGCATCTCGCCGTCTGGCCTCCGCGCCGCGTTTACCCGGCTGCGCAACACCAGCCCACAGGCCGCGCTGCAGGCAGTTCGCCTCCGCCACGCGCTCGCCCACATCCGCAACTCGACGCTGCCGCTGCAGGCAGTCGCTGAGCTAACGGGGTACCACTCCGTCAGTCACCTGTCCCGCCACGTCAAAGCAGCGACCGGCCAACCACCAGGCGCCCACCGCGGCGCGTCCTAGGTCACTCCTTCAGCAGCGACCCGATCCACGCATCGACCCGCTGCCCGCGATGCACGAGCCGCTTCCGTAACTGCCCTTCCATCACGAACCCGGCCTTCTCCGCGACCCGCCGCGACGCGTGATTGCCAACCTCCGCACGCCACTCGACCAGCTCCAGCCCTCGTACGTCGAATCCCCAGCGACACACCGCTCGGACCGCCTCGGGCGCGACCCCACGCCCACGAGCGGCCGGCGCGGTCCAGTACCCGACTTCCGCCGTACCGTCGCCTCGCATCCCCAACCCGACCCGCGCGATCCGCTCCCCCGTCGCCGCGTCCTCGACCACGAACTCGGCCCGCTGCCCGCTCACCGTCTGCGCGATCGCGAGCTGCTCGACGAAGTACCGCGCATGCTCCATCCGGTACGGCGACGGCACCTGGACGAACTGCTGCACCGCAGGATCCTGCGACACCTCGAACACCCACGCGATGTCCTCGGTCGTGAACGGCCGCAGGATGAGACGTTCCGTCGTGATCCGCATCAGCGCTCCGACTTCACGAGCTTCATGGTGATGCGTGAGTCGACGCGCGCGATGGCGGGGGCGCTCAGCATCGTCACCGGTACCGTGGCATGTCTCGTCCTGACCAACTTCGTGATGCCTGCCTAGGAGCTAGATGGCCTACTTCGAACGGGTGGACGAGTTCGCGTACCGCGCGACCAGCCATGTCGGTGGGGCCTGGGATACCGCGACGCAGCACATCGCGCCTGCGCTCGGACTGCTCGCGCATGTGGTCGAACGGGATCGAGACGCGCGGCGGAGTGACGGGCTGGTGATCGGGCGGTTGTCGTACGACATCCTCGGGACGTTGCCGGTCGACGTGGTGGAGGTCGCGGTCCGGGTCGTGCGGCCCGGGCGTACGGTCGAGCTGGTCGAGGCGACACTCAGCCACAACGGGCGGGACGCCGTACTGCTGCGTGCTTGGCTGATGCAGCCTGGCGAGACTGCTCGTCTCGCCGGCACCGCGTTTCCGTCCATCACGCCGGTCGAGGACATGCCCGAGTGGGACGCGACGACGGTGTGGCCGGGTGGGTTCATCGCCTCGGCCGAGGTACGGCGCGAGCAGGCCGAACCGGGACGAGCCGCGTTCTGGGTCCGTACGCCGATCCGGTTGATCGCTGATGAGGACGTCAGCGGTCTCGCCCGCGCCGCAGGCCTGTTCGACATCGCGAACGGGATGACGGTCCGCGGCGACCCGAAAACCGTTGCCTTCCCCAACATCGATCTGACCGCGCACTTGTTCGACGTCCCCGAGGGCGATTGGCTCGGCTTCGACACCACCGTCTCCTTCGGCCCGTCCGGCATCGGCCTCACCAGCAGCACGCTCCACGACCACCGAGGCCCCGTCGGCACCCTCACCCAAATCCTCACCCTCCGCCCGAACTGACACCCGACGAGGCGCGGCGGACGCCCTCGAAGCCGAGCCTCGCCTTCTCCCCCCGGCCCACAGCCACGCCCACTCGCCGACTCGTGCCGAACGGTCCGCCCCCGAAACCCCGAGTCGTGAACCGTGGTTGTCTTTCAGCCACCGCGAGCCACGACTCGGCGACGCGGGCGAGCCAAACGCTTCGAGTCGTGGGAGATGGTTCGGGACAGGGACTCGAGGCGTGAATCGTGGTTGGTGTTTGGCGCCTCGGTTCACGACCCGGCGACGTGGGCTGTGGGTACCGGGTGGGTAGGTTGGGGTGATGGACGAGGTGGGTGGGAGCGGTACGGCGTACTGGCCGGTGCCGGTGATTGATGCGGTGGCGATCGACTGTGAGGACCCGGACGGGTTGGGGCAGTTCTGGCAGTCGTTGCTCGGTGGTGAACTGCGGCCGGACCAGCACGGCGTGACCGAGTTGCACGGTGGTCGGGTGCGGCTCGACTTCGCGCAGGTGCCCGAGGGTAAGGACGTGCGGAAGAACCGCGTGCACCTCGACCTGTATGTCCCGCCGGAGTCCAAGGATCAGGCGATCGCCAACGCCCTGCACCTCGGCGCGACGCGGGCCGACGACATCTACGACGGCGACCTGTGGCAGTGCATGCGGGACCCCGAGGGCAACGAGTTCTGCTTCGTGTGGGGCGCGACGCACAGCTGAGTCAGTCGGCCGCGAATGCCGCCCGTACCGTCGTCACCTCGATCCCACGATCCTCGATCGCCTGGCGGATCTCCGGGTCGGTGACGATGGCCTGGTCGGAGAGTCGGTACTCCTCGGCCCACCGGTAGGTGTCCGATCCCGGTCGGTGGATCGCGCCGAGCTCCGGGTGGGCCGCGGCGCAGTGGGTCACGAGCAGGTGCACCCCGGGCGTCAGCTTGTCGAGGTACTCGAGGACCCAGGTCTTCTTCGTCGCCGCGTCCCGGTCGCTCAGCGTCTCGATCGACGCGAACCGCCGCGATTCCTCCGGCCCGTAGATGAACGGTTTCCCGGTCGTCTCCGACACGACCTCGTACGCCGCCGGCACGGACGACCCCATGTGGAGGTCCAGGTACTCGACCTCCAAACCTTCCGCCGCGAACTTCCCCACCTGAGCTGTCAGCTCCCGCACCGCGTCATCCAGGGTGATGGCCGCCGCGGCCTCGGCCACCGTACGCCGGAACGTCCCGTCGTCGCCGACCAGCGAGATCCCGTCCGTCAACGGCCGCCAGCGCAGGAAGTCCCACTCACACGTCAACGTCTGATGGACGCCGAGCGGTACGCCGAACTCCCGCGCCAGCGCCGCCGCCTCGGTGAACCAAGGACACGCCGCCATGGTCGACGCCTGCGTCACGATCCCGTCCCGGAACGCCTGCACCGTCCCCACGTTGACGGCATGACACATCCCGAAGTCGTCCCCCTGCACAACCAACCGAACCTCAGCCACGCCCGATCCCTTCATCCACAACGAAGCCATCCACGAACAAGCCCGACCACGACCGTACGTGTTTCCGGCGGCGTGGACCTACGGACCGGCGAGTTTGGTGACTTCTGGGGATTGGTTGGTGTGGAAGGCGCAGGCGCGGGGGTAGGAGGCGAGGCAGCCGCGGGTGGTCATCAGGGCGGTGTAGTAGTCGATGTAGCGGAAGCCGTAGGTCTCGCCGCGGGCGAACGCCTGGTGGCGGATGGCCGAGACCCAGCGGTAGAACGCCTCGTCGGAGATCGGGACGTAGACCGTGGGCGTGAAGCCCTCCATGTCCTCCCAGTTCTCCGCGTGCATGATCGTGCGTACGCCGTGCCGCGGGAGCTCGGCGAGTTTCGCGGCGAGTTCGGGGTAAGGCGTCATCGCGGCGAAATCGTCCGTCGACTCGACGGGCAACCCGGCCAGGAAACGAGCGCGCTCCGCCAGCACGGACGTGTGCTCGTGGTCGCGGTGGATGGAGTGTTTCCAGTGCGTGATGATCGTGTCGGGCTGCTTCTCGCGGATGATCCGGGCCAGCTGCAGCGCGACGTCGTCGGTGTCGGGCAGGAACCCGTCGCTGTTGTCGAGGACCGCGAAGTCCGCGCCGATCGCTTCCGCGAACGCCGTACCCTCGGCGATCTTCTGCTTCTTGTACTCGGCCGGCGAGAGCCGCGGGTGACCGCGCTCGCCCGGGGTCAGCGCGACGATCGTGGTGGCCGCGCCTTCCAGCGCGAGCTTGGCCAGCGTCGGCCCGGCGGTCAGGTCCATGTCGCCGATGTGGGCGCCGATGGCGAGCACTGTTCTGGTCACAAGGGTCTCCTCATTTCAGGCCACTGAGTACGACGCCACGCACGTAGTACTTCTGGAAGATCAGGAACACGACCAGCACCGGGAGCGTGCTGATCACCAGGCCGGCCATCACGATCGGCATCGTGCGGTCCGGGTCGAGGAAGCTCTGCAGCAACTGGATGCCGACCGGCAGCGTCTGCAGATCGGGGTCGGACGACGAGATCAGCAGCGTCCAGATGTACTCGTTCCAGGTGCCGATGAAGGTGATCAGCCCGAGTGTGATCGCGACGGGTTTGGTCTGCGGCAGGACGATCAGCCGCCAGGTCTGCCACTGGTTGGCGCCGTCGATCTTGGCTGCCTCGAGCATCTCGTCCGGCAACGAGACCATGAACTGGCGCATCAGGAAAATCCCGAAGCCGCTGACCGTGAACGGCAGGATCAGCGAGATCAGGCTGGTCGTCAGCCCGCCGTCGCCGCCGCGCCCGAGGATGTCGTTACCGCCGGCGAGCGGCCAGTTGAGCATGATCAGGAACGTCGGGATCAGCAGCAGGAACGGCGGCAGCATCATCGTCGCGAGGATGAAACGGAAAATCACGGCGCGGCCGCGGAAACGCAGTTTCGCCAGTGCGTACCCGGCCATCGCGGACGTGATCAGTACGGAAATCGTCACGCTGACCGTGACGATCACGCTGTTCCGGAACAGCCGCGGCAGCTCCAGCTGCGCGAAAGCCTCGCGATAGTTGGAGAAATCCCAGTGCGAGGGCAGGAGCCGGTACGGAATCACGCCGTACTCGCCCGGGCCCTTGAAGGAGCTCATCACCATGTCGAGGAACGGCATCACCATCGCGACGCCGCCGAGGATCACCACCAGGTACGCGAACCACGGAAACTTTCCGCGCCGTTTCACGAGGTCTCCTCTCCGCGCCGCCGGGCGATCCACAGCTGCAGCAGGGTGATCGCGAGGATGATCACGAACAGCACCATCGCCATCGCGCTCGCCGTACCCCAGGCGCCGTACTTGAAGGCCCGTTGGTACATCTCGAAGGCCGCCACGTTGGTCGCGTTGACCGGTCCGCCATCACCCGTCATCACGATAATCAGCGCGAACGACTGCAAGCCGCCGATGAACTGGGTGATCAGCACGAACAGCAGCGCCGGCCGTAGCAGCGGCAACGTGATCGACCAGAACATGTTCCACGAGTTGGCGCCGTCGACCTCGGCCGCCTCGTAGTACATCTCGGGGATCGCCTTCAAGCCCGCCGTGAGGATCAGTACGGCGCCGCCGATCGACGCCCATGCGTGCACGATCGTCACCGACGGCAGCGCGTACGACGAATCGGACAGGAAACCGATGCTGTTCACACCGAGCTTGTTCAGCACGCCGTTGATCAGCCCGGCCGGCTGGTACATCATCTTCCAGACGTTGCCGATGGCCACCACCGTGGCGACCACCGGCAGGAAGTAGAGCACCCGCCAGAACCCCTGGAACGACAGCCGGTCGATGCAGTAGGCAACCAGTACCGAGCCGAACGTCGCCAGGAAAACCGATCCGAAGGCGAACAGCAGCGTGTTCACCAGGATCGGCTTCACGAACGTCCCGTCGAAGCTCAGGACGTCGCCGAAGTTCTTGAACCCCGCCCACTTCATGGTGCCGAGGTCGAACCCGCCCCAGTCCGAGAACGCGAGCACGATCGCAAAGATGAACGGCAGGATCAGGAACACCGTGAAGAACAGCAGGGCCGGCGTCAGGAACAGGTACGCCGCCCGCCCCTCGCGATGGAGCTTCCCGACCTGGCGGGCCGGTGCCGCGACGGCACCGACCCTCCCGACCGCGGTCGTCATTGCGGTTTGACCGCCTTCGCGGCCTGCGCCAGCGCGTCGTCGGGGTTCTTGCCGTCGGCAAGCACGCCCATGATCGCGTTGTGCAGCGCCGTCTTCGCCTCGTACGCGCCCGGCTGGTTCGGCTCCGGCATCGCGTACGTCGCCGCGTCGTAGATCGGCGCCAGGTTCGGGTCGGACAACGTTTTCTTGTACTCCGCCTGGTCAGCGGTGCGCGGCGGGATCAGGCCCTGGTCGGCCAGCCACTTTCCGGTTTCCGTGACGTTTCCGCTGTCGGCCTTGTGCTCGTTCATCCAGGTCAGGAACTTCCACGCCTCGTCGGCGTGCTTGCTGCGCTGGTTCACGCCCATGAAGAACCCGTACGCCAGCGAGCCTTTGCTGCCCGCGGCCGGGCCCGGGATCGCGGTCACGCCGACGTCGGAGTACTTGTCCTTCATCTGGGTCTTCAGGCTGCCGATCCACCAGCCGGCCTGGATCGCCATCGCGACGCCGCCGCTGCGGAACTGCTTGGTCGGCATGATCGACGGGTTGGTCGCCTTG
Organism: Kribbella sp. NPDC054772; assembly: GCF_053611945.1. Lineage (NCBI taxonomy): Bacteria > Bacillati > Actinomycetota > Actinomycetes > Propionibacteriales > Kribbellaceae > Kribbella > Kribbella sp. NPDC054772. The sequence continues at coordinate 71,134 of NZ_JBSHBJ010000038.1, forward strand.
GCCGCGGCCAGGTCGGCCTCGAACTTCAGCGCCGACTTCCCGGCGGCGTTGTCGAACTCCGGCGTACCGTCGGCGCCGAGGAACTTCCCGCCGGCGGAGTCGAGCAGCGACAGGAACGGGTGCACGGACTTGTTGTCGCCGTCCTGGATCAGGCTCAGGCCCTCGACCTGGATGTTGCCCTTGGCATCCCGCTTGACGGTCTTCTTGGCCGCGTCGGCGAGCTCGGCCCAGGTCGTCGGCGGCTTCGTCACGCCGGCCGCGGCGAGGATCTTCTTGTTGTAGAACAGCACGTAGGTGTTCAGCTCGGTCGGGTAGCCGAGCAGCGTGTCACCGGTGGTCACCGCGCCGAGCGCGGCCGGGCTGTACTCCGCCTTGATCTTGGTGGCGATGTCGTCGGGCACCTTCTGGACGACGTTCGCCTTCATCAACTGGCCGCCCCAGAGGCCGTACGCGCTGACGATGTCCGCGCCGCGGCCGCCGGTCTGCCGCACGGTGAGCGTGGTCAGCAGGTCGTCGAACTTGACCACCTGCGCCTTCACCTGGATCTTCGGGTTGTCCTTGTTCCACTGCTGGATCATCTTGTCCAGCCCGTCCTTGGACGGCCCGTCGCTGTAGTGGCTGAGCAGCGTCAGCTCGACCTTGTCGCCGCCTCCGCCCGAACCACTGCCGCCGCCACACGCGGCAGCGCCCGTGGCGAGCACACCCAGCGCGACGGCCAGCCGCAAACCCTTGGCAATCCTCATGTCATTCCTTCCCGCCAGCCGGGAGCAACGGCGCCCGGAGGATGGTGAACGTGCGGGTGATGTCGAATCCCGTCTTCAGGTACAGCTGCCCGGCCGCGGACGCCTCACCGGTCCACAGGAACCAGGCGCTGTGTGCGCCGGCGGCGACCATCCGCTCGAGCGTCAGGTGCAGTAGCACCTTCCCGAGGCCGGTACCGCGGGATGCCGGTAGCACCCCGAACGGCCCGAAGCGGTCGATCACGCCTTCATAGGTCCCGTGCATCGCCCAGCCGAGGATCGCCCCGCCGGGTTGTGCTCGATCGGGTTGTGCTCGATCGGGTTGGCGCGCCACCACGATCCGATCCAGTGGTAGACCGGCGACGACGCCCTCACGAATGGCGCGCGCCCAGTCCGGGTTGAACTCCGCGCCGGCGATCGCGATCAGTGCGGTCAGCTCGTCGTCGGATGGTGTACCAAAGCTGTAGCCCTCGGCCGTCAGCGCGTCGATGCGCTTGCGCACCTCGTCCGGGATGGCATACCCGACGAGTCCGCGGTCCATCGCGACGGCGTCGTACCGGCGCTCGAAGCCCATCGAGCCGAGCAGCCGGGCAGCGTCTGGGTAGCGGTCCGCGTCGAGGCCGGGGAGGAAGTAGTTCGGCGTGTACGACGAGAAGTAGACCTCCGACCGTCCCTCGGCGCGGAGCCAGTCCGTTGCCGCGGTCAACAACGCGCGGCCGACGCCCTGGCGGCGATGGTCCGGGTGCACGAAGAAGAACGGAATCCAGCCGGAGTCCGGCTCGAGGTCGTCGGCGTCGGCCGCGATCAGCCGGCGGACCGCGTACGCGGCGCCGACGATCTGATCATTGATCACGGCCACCTGGAGACCGGCCGCGTCGAAGTTGCGATCGAGCAGGAACAGGTCGCGGAAACGCCGGTAGCTGATCGGGTCGGCCGGCGCGGCGGCCGTCCAGGCCGCGGCCAGCGCCGGCCCGTCGCCGACCTGGAACGCACGGATCATCAGGCAGGGGTCCCTTCGTAACGCAGTACGCCGGGTCGTACCCACCCGGCCGGTGTGATTGCCGCAGGCAAGAGCGCGACGGGGTCCTCGCCCGCCTCGAGGGTCTTCCGCAGCGAGTCCGAGCCCCACAACTTGTCGAGTGACGGCAGCATGCCGAAATCGTCGGCGTACAGCTCGTTCAGCACCCGGAGCATCACCAGCGCGGTCCGCACCGGCTCGAACGCGTCCCGGTCCACGACGTGCAGTTGTACGCCGGACACCGCCTGGCCGGCGTGCTTGCTGAACACCGGCTCGAACCAGGTCCGTCGGAACATCACGCCCGGCAACGCGCAGTCCCGCAACGCCGGCGCCAGCCGATCGTCGACGTACGGCGCCCCGATCGTCTCGAACGGTCGCGTGGTCCCGCGGCCCTCGCTGAGGTTCGTGCCCTCGAAGAGACCGGTGCCGGGGTATACCAAAGCTGTGTCCAGCGTCGGCATGTTCGGCGACGGCGGCACCCACGGCTCGACACCGCGCGTGTCCCGCGTCCAGCCCTCGAGTTCGACGACCGTTGCCGGGCCCAACTGCAGAGCCAGTTCGCCGGCGGTCAGCCCGTGCCGGAGCGGGATCGGCGCGCGGCCGACGAAGCTCTCGAACCCGGGCTGCAGCATCGGCCCTTCGACCCGGACACCGCCGAGCGGGTTCGGCCGGTCCAGCACGACGAACGGCTTGCCGAGCCGCGCGGCGGCCTGCTGGCAGTCGTACATCGTCCAGACGTAGGTGTAGAACCGCGTCCCGATGTCCTGGATGTCGAAGAGCAGGACGTCGACACCGGAGAACAGGTCGTCGAGCTCACGACCCTGCCGCATGTACGTGTCGAACACCGGGAGCCCGGTGTCGGGATCGACTCCCTCGCCTTCGCTCGCACCCGCTTGCGCCGTACCGCGGAGCCCGTGTTCGGGACCGAACAACGCCGTCAACGGCAGACCGGCCGCACGCAACGCGACAGACGTCGGCGTGAGGTCCGGCAGTACGCCGGTGAAGTTCGTGATCAGTCCCAGGCGCCCGTCGGGCACCAACCTCGGGTCCTCGGCCAGCCGCTGTGCGCCGGTCCGGACCACCATCGCCACCACCCAACCCAGATCGTGGATCCTGCAGGAACTGGGTTGAAAACTTACCGATGTTTTCGGGCGAAGGTCAATGGATTACGGACAACCGTTTACCAACCTCATCCGAGGAACGGGACGAGCGCGGCCAGGAAGTCGTCGAGGCGCTCGGCGTGGACCCAATGGCCGGCCTCCGGAACCTCGGCGTACCGGACCTGCGGGAAGTACTCCGCGATCGTCGCACGGTGGTCCTGCTGGACGTAGTCCGACTTGCCGCCGTAGATGAAAAGCGTCGGCCCGTCGTAGTGCAGACCCGCCAGACCGGACGGCCACCCGGAGATCGCCGGCAGCGCCACTTCGATGACCGGCAGGTTCGGCCGCCAGCGAGCGCCGTCGGAGTCGAGGATCAGGTTCTGCAGCAGGAAGGCGCGGGTGCCGGGGGTCGGTACTGCGTCCACCAACTGCGCGTCGACCTCGGCGCGACGGGTCACCGACGAGAGGTCGGCCGTCCGCATCGCCCGCGCGTACTCGACGAAGGCCGGCGGGTACGCCACGGGCGCCGCGTCGACGACCACGAGCCGCTCCACGACCGACGGGTGCCGCAGCGCGGTGAGCATCGCGGTCTTGCCGCCCATCGAGTGCCCGACCAGCGCGACCGGCCCGACCCCGAGCGACTCGATCGTCTCCCGGACGTCGTCGGCCATCTCGGGGTAGCTCATCGTGTCGACATGCGGCGAGGTGCCGTGGTTGCGCAGGTCGAACGCGAACACCCGGTGCCGGTCCGCGAGCCGTCGGGCGGCGGTCATCCAGTTCCGGCCCGAGCCGAACAGCCCGTGCATCACCACGACCGGCGTACCAGTTTCGCCGTACGACGTCACCGGGAGCTTCATGCAGACACCTTTCAACGGCTCCGTTGCCAGCACGCCGTGTGCCAGTGCCGCCGCTCGTCCAGCGACTGCGCACCGCCGATCGCGCCGAGCAGGCTGGGATTCTCCGGCCACACGACGACGTGCGGGGTGGCCGGCAGGATCTGCTGGTCGCAGCCAGGGCAGCGGTACGACTTCGCGGACGCGGACCCTGACACCCGCCGGACGATCCACTCGCCGCCGGCCTTCACCTCACGGCTCTGGGTACCACCGAGCAGGGGGGGGGGGGGGGGGCGCGGGCGGCGGGACCGGGGGCGTGCGGGGGGGGGAGCGCCGCCCCCGCGAGGGGGAGAGATAACTAGAGCAC
>NZ_JBSHBJ010000038.1:75201-76864 GCF_053611945.1 Kribbella sp. NPDC054772
GACCCCCCCGGGTGACCACCCCCCCCCCGGCGGCTAACCCCGCCGGGTTGGGTTCACCCCCGGCGCGGGGCGTGTACCGGGCCCCCCCGCTGCCACTTGGAAGGCTTCCTGCGCGACATAGCCCCTCAAGGCTAGTCGTATGACCTAGATCACCCCGAGCTGATCACCCGAACTGATGACCCGGGCTCAGCTGCGCGCGACCGCGTACGTCGCGCAGCCGATCAGCTCCATCGACACCTGCAGGCGCTCCAGGCTGACGTTCTTCGCGATGGTGTCCTCCGGCGAGTGGTACGGCGGCTCGAGGTACGACGGCGCGAGCTCACCGCGCCACGAGAAGTTCGCGGAGTCGATCCCGACCTCCTGGAACGACTGGTGGTCGGACGCACCACGCTGCACCGGCCCGACGAGCTGAGCGTCGTACCCGAGCCGTTGTCCGGCGGCCCGTACGGCGTCGGTCGCGGTGTTGGCGAGTCCGGTGAAGGACAGCAGCCAGTAGGTGACCGCCGGGTCCCAGCTGGTGGCGACCATGTCGTTCTGGAAGACGGCGGCGTAGCGGTCGCGCTGGTCCTGGGCGAGCTGCGCGACGTGGTACCGCGATCCGATCAGGCCTTGCTCCTCCGAACCCCACAGCGCGAACCGCAACGTCGCATCGGTCGGGATGCGGCTGAAGACGCGCGCCAGCTCCATCGTGAGCACGGTGCCGGAGCCGTCGTCGTTCGCTCCCGGTGCGCCGGGGACGGTGTCGTAGTGGCCGCTGACCATCACGATCGGCCCGCTCGTGCCGGACTTGCCGCGGCGCTCGCCGATGACGTTGTTGGAGATCAGGCCTCGGTGGGCCGTCGTGCTGATCTTCAACGGCAACGCGGCGACCACGGCGAGGGCCTCACGGATCAGGCGCTTCTGGACCTGGGCGACGCCGATCACCGGGATCGGGGCGTCGGTGAGGCCGCTCGGGGAGAACGCCGAGGCGCGGCGTGGGTACACCTGGTCGGCCGGCAGCAGGATCACGCCGACCGCACCGCGCGCGGCCGCCTCCGCGACCAATGCCGGCCGGGACGCGGCAGTGTCGTCGGCGATCACGATGGAGCCGGCGACGTCGGTCGGCCAGACCGGTGCGGTCGCCGGGCCGACGTCGCGCACCGGGCCTTGCACGCTGACGTCGAGCTTGCCGCCGGGCGCGGCGCCGGCCTGCCAGCAGAGGTCGTCCGGCAGCACGCCGGTGACGTCGGTGATCTGGGCGAGGAACTTGTCGGCGACCGGGAACGGTTCGAGCCGGGTCCGGTAGCCGAACTTGTCGAGCTGGGCGGCGATGTAGTCGGCGGCGCGCTTCTCGCTCGCCGTACCGCCGATGCGTGGACCGATGTGCTCGGACAGCACCTGTAGATGCTGCAACGCGCGATCGGAGGACAGGCCCGACACGATCTGCCGGTCGAACCTGTCCAGCTTCGGCCGGGTCACCGCGCCCGGCCGAAGGTCGTCGGCGCCCCACGCGGGCGCGGCGGTCAGTGCGGAGGCAGCGGTGACACCGGCGACGGCGCCTAACAAACCGCGGCGACTCAGACCGGATCGGCCGGTGGGGCGGCGGGCCCCCCCCCACGCAGACAGCCGACAGCCTGGAGAGCGCGATCGCTCACAGCGCACCGACCATCGGAACCCACCGCGC
>NZ_JBSHBJ010000039.1:0-42148 GCF_053611945.1 Kribbella sp. NPDC054772
GTGGGCCCCCCCCCCCCCCCCCGCGCGCCCGGGCGGGCCCACCCCCCCGCGCGTGAGCACCCCCCACCATAAAACCACATCGAGACCTTCCCTCCAGCGCGGCGAGGCACTCCGCCGAGCACCTGCTCGCGACGGCGCAGGGATCCCAGACGCCCTCCACGGTCAGTGTCGCAGCCCACTGTCTGACGTGGCCGCTAGGGTGACAGCAACTACTGAGAGGAAGGTGATGGCAATGCCCGATCGGCTGACGTCGCTCGACCTCACCTTTCTCAAGGCCGAGTCGCCGGCCACCCCGATGCATGTCGGGACGGTCGACATCTTCGAGCCGCCGGTGCACGGCGACGAAGGGTTCGACTACGAGAGCCTGGTGGCGCTGATCCGCGACCGGATCGCGTTCGTGCCGCGGTACCGGCAGCGGGTCCAGCAGATCCCCGGCCGGTTCGCCGGGCCGGTGTGGGTGGACGACGAAGAGTTCGACATCACCTTCCACGTCCGCCGCTCCGCGCTGCCCCGCCCGGGCACGCACGCGCAGCTGCTCGAGCTGGTCGCCCGGATCATGTCCCGGCGGCTCGACCGGGCCCGGCCGTTGTGGGAGATGTACCTGGTCGAGGGTCTGGAAGGTGACCGGTTCGCGATCATCGCGAAGTCCCACCAGGCGCTTGTCGACGGCAACAGCACGGTCGACATCGGTCAGGTCGTGCTGGACGCGACCGCGCACCCCAGGGACACGCCGACCGACACCTGGCAGCCCGACCACCCGCCGTCCGCTCTGGAGCTGCTCGCCGGCGTGTTCATCGACGCGGGCCGGCATCCGACCGGGGCCCTGGAGTTGGCTCGCGCCGAGATCGCCAGCCTGACCGGTTCGACTTCGGTCCGCGAGGTGCTCGGTGACGTGGTCGGTTCGCTGGTCGCGCAGCGGCACGCACAGGACAGCACGCTGCACGTGAAGACGTCCGGTCAGCGCCGGTTCACCACCGTGCAGACCGACCTGGAGGACTACCGGACCGTCCGGGCGATGCACGGCGGCACCGTCAACGACGTGATCCTCGCCGTGGTCGCCGGTGCGCTACGGGCCTGGATGATGACCCGCGGTGAGGGCGTCGGCCCGACCCGGAGTGTGCGCGCGGTGGTCCCGGTCAGCATCCGCGACGACGAGGACGAGGAGCCGACCTCGCTCGGCTCCCGCGTGATCGCCTCCACGGTGAACCTGCCGATCGGGGAGAACTCCCCGGTCATGCGGCTGCACCAGATCTCGTACCAGACGAAGGTGCACAAGGACACCGGCCGCGCGGTCAGCGCCCGCTCGCTGGTCGGCATCGCCGGGTTCGCCCCGACGACGCTGCACGCGCTCGCCGCCCGGGTCGCGACCACCACGGTGCGGCCGATCGACGACGTGGTGATCACCAACGTGCCGGGTCCGCAGTTCCCGCTGTACGCGCAGGGTGCCCCGATGCTGGCGTCGTACCCGGTGGTTCCGTTGATGCCCGGGCAAGGGCTCTCCGTCGGCGTCACGTCGTACGACGGCAAGGTGTACTACGGTCTGAACGCGGACCGCACCGCCATGCCGGACCTCGCTGTTTTCGCCCAATGTGTGACCGATGCGCTGGACGAGTTGCTGGACACCACCAAGGGCAGCCGGAACCGGGCCTCCCGGGGCCGGAAGAAACCCCGCGGTACCAACAAGAAGGCGGGTTCATGAGGGTCTACATCCCATCCACGCTCCGGTTGCTGAGCGTGGCGTGCAACGCTGGGGAGATCGGTCCGGCCCCGCTGACGGCGTACGGCGTGACCCCGGCGCTGCGGGAGTGGTACGCCGACGGCGACGACGAGGAGCTGGAGTACGCCGCGATGGCGCAGGCGGCCCGCGCCTCGGTGGGACTGCTGGCCGACGATTCGGGGACCGCTCGGCGACGCGTGGTGATCGCTGCCGAGGTGAGCGCCGTACCGCCGGCCGACGGGTCGGTCGAGCTCGGTGACGCCCGGCTCGAGCTGCACGTGGTGATCCCGTGGCGGCTGGTGGCCTCGGTGCACCTGGACGCGGCCGACGCGGTCCCGGTGGTCGGGAAGGCCGCGGACCTCTGGGAGGCCGCTCAGAACGGCAACGACGACGCGGTGTTCGCCCTGGATTCGTGCGAGGGTGAAGACCTGATGTGGTACGCGACACAGGAGATTCCAGATCTGCTCGCGGCGGAGGGGCCGCGGGGGCGGAACGGATCAATCTGACGGGAGCTGATGGCGATGCAGGCGATCTGGAAGGGGGCCATCTCGTTCGGGATGGTGACGATCCCGATCAAGGTGTTCTCCGCGACCGAGGAGAAGGACATCTCGTTCCGCCAGGTGCACGTCGCCGACGGGGGCCGGATCCGGTACAAGCGGATCTGTTCGATCGACGGCGAAGAGGTGCCGTACTCCGACATCGGCAAGGGGTACGAGATGCCCGACGGCCGGATGGTGGTGCTGGACTCCGACGACTTCGCGGACCTGCCGCTGTCCAGCAAGAAGGTCATCGACGTGCTCGAGTTCGTGCCGGCGGACCAGGTCGACCCGCTCTACCTGGGGAAGTCCTACTACCTGGCCGCTGACGGTGGTCCGGGCGCGAAGCCGTACGTACTGCTCCGGGACGCCCTCGAGGGCTCCGAGCTGTACGCGCTGGTCAAGGTCGCGTTGCGGTCCCGGGAGAGCCTCGGGCTGCTCCGCACCGTGGACGACGTCCTGGTGCTGCAGGTGATGCTGTGGCCGGACGAGATCCGGGACAAGTCGTTCGCGGCGCCGTCCGAGGACGTGGAGATCCGGTCCCAGGAGAAGGCGATGGCGTCGTCGTACATCGACACGCTGCGCGGTGAGTTCGACCCGGATCAGTACCACGACGAGTACCGCGTGGCGCTGGAGAAGGTCGTCGAGGCGAAGGCCGAAGGCGTGCCGCTGCCGGAGTCCGAGGAAGAGGAGACCGAGGGCGCCGAGGTCGTCGACCTGGTCGCTGCGCTGCGCGCCTCCGTCGAGGCCGCCAAGGCCCGGCGTGCGGGCGGTGGCGCCGCGGACGCCGAGCCGGCGAAGAAGGCACCGGCCAAGAGGGCCGCCGCGAAGAAGGCGCCGGCTAAGAAGGCTGCCGCCGCCAAGAAGGCGCCGGCCAAGAAGACCGCCAAGAAGGCCACGAAGAAGTCGGCCTGACTGGGCTGAGGGGGGAGTCGCATGACCGATCTGCCGGTACAGCCGACGACGACCGAGATCCCGAAGGACATCTCCGAGATCCCGGACGATCCGAGCGCGGTCGTGGTGAAGCCGGGGGCGTACCTGCTGGAGCTGATCCCGATCCCGGTGTCCGACATCGAGCGGGCCAAGCAGTTCTACACCGAGCAGTGCGGCTTCCACCTCGACGTCGACGTGACGCCGGCCGAGGGGGTGCGGATCATTCAGCTCACCCCACCGGGGTCGTTCTGCTCGATCAGCCTCACCACCGGGCTGGACCAGTTGGCGATGCCGCCCGGTACCCAGCGCGGCCTGCACCTGGTCGTGAAGGACATCGAGGCGGCTCGCCAGGAGCTGATCGGGCGCGGCGTCGAGGTCAGCGAGACCCAGGACATGGGAGGCGTGTTCTACGCCTGGTTCGAGGACCCGGACGGCAACACGTGGGCCCTCCAACACATGCCGTGGCGCCGCTAGCACCTGGTTGTCCACAGGGGCTACCAGTCGGGTTCGTGGTCCGGGGGTACGGCGTGGCACGATGCAGAGGTCACGGGTTGCGCCGGCCATCCGCACCGGTCCCTGCCCGCACGGTCCACCACACGATCGAGGAGTCCGCAGCATGGATGCCGTCACCGCCGTCCCGACGCCCGCCAACGAGCCCGTCAAGGGCTATGCGCCCGGTTCGGCCGAGCGCGCGAGCCTGGAAGGGAAGCTGAAGGAGCTCACCGCGGCCGGTGCGATCGACCTGACCTGCACCATCGGCGGCGAGCAGAAGCTCGGCGGCGGCGCGCGGGTCGACGTGGTGCAGCCGCACAAGCACGCGCACGTCCTCGGCACCCTCGGCAACGCGACCGAAGCGGACGGTAAGGCCGCTGTCGACGCGGCGCTCGCGGCGGCGCCGTCGTGGCGCTCGCTGTCCTTCGACGACCGCGCCGCGATCTTCCTGAAGGCCGCTGACCTGCTCGCCGGCCCGTGGCGCGACACGCTGAACGCGGCCACCATGCTCGGTCAGTCGAAGACCGTCCAGCAGGCCGAGATCGACGCGGCATGCGAGCTGATCGACTTCCTCCGGTTCAACGTGGCGTTCGCGCGGCAGATCGTCAGCGACCAGCCGATCTCGTCCCCGGGCGTGTGGAACCGGGTCGACTACCGGCCGCTCGAGGGCTTCGTCTACGCGATCACCCCGTTCAACTTCACCGCGATCGCCGGCAACCTGCCGACCGCGCCCGCGCTGATGGGCAACACCGTGGTCTGGAAGCCGTCGCCGACGCAGCAGTTCGCGGCGCACTGGACGATGCGGCTGTTCGAGGCCGCGGGCCTGCCGGCCGGCGTGATCAACCTGGTCACCGGTGACGGCCTCGAGGTGAGCAAGGCCGCGCTGACGCATCCGGATCTCGCGGGCATCCACTTCACCGGCTCGACGAAGACGTTCCAGTCGCTGTGGGGGACGGTCGGGACGAACATCGCGGCGTACAAGACGTATCCGCGGCTGGTCGGCGAGACCGGCGGCAAGGACTTCATCCTGGCGCACCCGTCGGCGGACCCGGCGGTGCTGAAGACCGCGATGGTGCGGGGCGCGTTCGAGTACCAGGGGCAGAAGTGCTCGGCGGCGTCGCGTTCCTACGTGCCGCGCTCGGTGTGGAACCTGATCAAGGACGACATCGTCGCCGAGACCGAGTCGCTGACGATGGGCGACGTCACCGACCTGTCGAACTTCATCGGCGCCGTGATCGACGACCGCGCGTTCGCCAAGCACAAGGCCGCGCTGGACCGCGCCCAGGCGACGTCCTCGATCGACGTTGTTGCCGGTGGCACCTATGACGACAGCGAGGGGTACTTCGTCCGCCCGACGCTGCTGGTCTCCGACGACCCGACCGACGAGATCTTCACCACGGAGTACTTCGGCCCGATCCTCGGCGTGCACGTGTACGACGACGCGGACTACGCGACCGTGATGAAGAACATGGAGCACTCCGCGCCGTACGGTCTGACCGGCGCCGTGATCGCCCAGGACCGGCACGCTGTCGCCGAGGCCGCCGAGTACCTGCGCTTCGCGGCCGGCAACTTCTACGTCAACGACAAGCCGACCGGCGCCGTCGTCGGCCAGCAGCCCTTCGGCGGCGCCCGCGCCTCCGGCACCAACGACAAGGCCGGCTCGATGTGGAACCTGATCCGCTGGGCCTCCCCGCGGTCGATGAAGGAAACCTTCGCCCCGCCAACCGACTACCGCTACCCCCACCAGGGCTGAGTACCCGCCCCACCGGCGCAGCGGGCGGGGCGTGCGGGCTGGTCGAGTGTTGGGGGCTTGCACAGGAACTGGTGGGTTGAGACCTGTTATTTCCTGTGCACGGTCACTGGTTCCTGTGCCCGGACACGGCAGCCGTCCCAGCCGGAGATATCGGGGTGCGGTGGGCTGAGCTGGGTGCTTATGCTCGGCGGCGTGACTGGCGGCGAGGGGAGCGTCTCTCGGGCCGTGCTGCGTGCGCTGGAGCCGGAGGGTGACCACCGTGACCTGGCCCGTGTGTTGTTGCGGGCGGGGTGGACGCGGTGCGGGGCGGGGGACTGGGCGGTCGCTTATCGGTCGCCGGACGGTCGTGTTGCGGCGCGGATCAGTCCGTTCGACCCGGCCGGGCCGTACACGGCCGCGTTGTATCGAGAGGCGGCGCACACACGCCAGGTCCCACGGCTCCTTGCCCATCGTCGGTTGGCGGGCGGCGGGGATCTGCAACTGCTGGAGTGGCTCGAACCGGTCGCTCCGGATCAGGCGGCCAGGTTCCATCGAACCCTGGCCGACCGCGCTCCCGAGCTGGCCGAGCTCGCGGACGTCGTACGCCGGGTGTACGAGCGGGGACAGCTGGAGCTGCCGTGGTTCGCGCCGCGGCTGGACGACAACCCGGACAACATCATGCGGACCGCGGACGGTCGGCTCGTCGCGGCGGACCTGTTCAGCGCGGACGGGCCCAGGCTCTACGCGGCGGTGGTCGACGACCCTGATCTGGTCGTGGCGCGGATCCCCGAACGCGAGCGGCGTTTCATCACCGAGATCCCGCTGACCAACACCGGCCCCCTGGGCGCCCGAGGTCCGGCAAGCAATGCGTACCGGCCTAGCGGCCGCCGACGCCCGGGCCCGCTGACAGCTGTTCGGTACGTCGGGTCGGACCCCGACTGGCGGGTTCTGGGTCCGGTGCCGGGCTGTAACGCGCCACCGGGTAAACAACCGACCAGCAGGCAGACGAGCGGGACAGACCGGGTTGCGTGGTCTGCGGGGTCAGGCGGTTTGGGTGAGTTCTTGGGTGGGTGGGTCTACCAGGAGGGCGGAGCCGCACGCGGTGCAGATCCATTCCGCCGGCTCGTCGACCTGGTAGTCCGCGGGCTCGAGGCGTTCGAACGGCATGACCGTGGCGCAGAAGGCGCAGTACTGGTCGGTGTCGGGGGCCTCGACAGATGTGGTGCGGTCGCGATTCTTGCGCAGGGAACTTCGCATGACGACGGTCACCTCCGGTGCGACTCTTGATTTCAGGTTGCCACCGGAGGTGATCAGGTCAGCGCAGCGACACGGCTTACTTCGCGCTCCACTCGCGGCCGAGGTCGTGTTCCTTGACCAGGCCGGCGCGGATGGCGTCGACGACGATTGGCTCGAGCTTCTTCCCGATCAGCGGTACGGCGACCTTGACGTCGAGCTCGATCGCCTGGACGGTCTGCGCGCCGTTCGGGGTGATGCTCGCGGTGCCCTTCAGCGTGACCGGGGTGTTGCTGATCTCGCCGGACACGTCCGCCTTCCGTGAACCGTCGGCGGCGGGTGCGTGCCAGGTCTCGGTCTGGACGACGGTCAGCGTCTCGCCGACGAACTTCCGGGCCATGTCCGGAATGTCGGTGGCCGGCATCTTGCGCTGGACCCGGACGATCGTGTCGGCGCCTGATGTGCTCACCTTCACGTCGTACGACAGCGCCTTGGTCTTCTCGCAGGCCTGCTCGCGGAACGTGGTGTCGGTGACGATCGCGAACACTTCCTCAGGGGTGGCGTCGTACGACGCCGACAGCTTCAGCTCCATGCGGCCATCATGGCATTACACATCGGTCACCGGCGTGAGCGTGCGGGTGTCAGTCGGAGTTGAGCCAGACCCACACGTCCGGGGTCGCCGGCACTCCCGCGGTTTCGAAACCCTGCAGTACCGCCTGCTGATTCGCCTTCAGCACTCTCTGGTCACCTAGCTGACCGGTCGCGACCAGGTCCTTGAAAGCGTTCACGAGCCGGTCCTGCGTGGGTCCGTCGGTGCCCGGCGCGTAGGCGTTCGCCAAGGTGTCCAGGGCGTCGTACGGCGCGTGCACGCTGTACCCGTACTCGCGGCCGGGATCGTCGCCGCTCGGTCCGTAGTCGTAGAACTCGGTGAACGTGATGCCCTTGGCGCGGTCCGCGGGATCGATCGTCAGCGACAACGTGAAGATGCAGTCGCTCGGCTGCCGGTGGACGCGCAGCAGCGTCTCGCGCCACGCGGACCCGTAGCTGCGGAACACGACACCGGCCTCGGTCAGCCAGCCGGCGACGCGGTCCCGGACCTCCATCGGGCGCCGCGGCGTCAGCTCGCCACGGTCGGCGAGTACGCGCCAGGCGGCGACCACGGCGTCGTCCGGGGTGAGCCGTTCGTCGACGGGGCCGACCCGATTCGTCAGCCAGGCTTGGAGTTTCGCGATCTGGTCGTAGCCGAACTGCAGTTGGTAGAGCGCGTCCCGCCAGTTCTCGTCCGCTGGGCCGTACCCCTCCTGGAAACCCAACTGTTTGGCGTACGCGTCGATCGAGAACGAGATCGTGGCGACCTGATCCGGCCGGGTGTCGACGGTGACGAGGGTCTCGCGGCGGTCGGTCCCACGGCTGCGGTGCCGGGTGTCGATCCCGGCCTCGTGGCACCAGGTCTCGAAGAGCTCGCGCAGCGCGCCCTGGCCGGCCAGCGGATTGATGGTGCCTTGGGCAACCAGTTCGTCGAGGACCGCAACCAGACGGTCCTCCGGGTCGCCCGGCGTACCGCGGTCTCCCTCGAGGTAGGTGGTGAGGCGGGGCAGTTCGTCGTACCGGATGCCGGTTCCGAAGCTGTAGCCGATGATCTCGGTGGGTCCGCGGTACTCCTCGGTGAACGAGAACTCGTCGGCGTCGCCGGGGGTCCAGAACGCCACGCTGACCGTGACGCTCCTTTCCGTGCCGGGCTGCGGGACGACGGCGAGGATGTGTTCGCGGCGGGTACGCCGTCCGTCGACCTGCCACGTCGACGACAGGCCGGCCTGATGACACCAGCGGCGGACCTCCGAGGCGATGCTCCCGAAGGCGTAGCGATCGAATCCGTCGCGCACGGCCGCGGCCCGGCTGGCGTCGGCGAGCGTGCCGGACTCCTCAAGGTCAGTGCTCGCGGCCTCCCCGAGGAAGGCGGTCAGTGTGGCGAGACCTTCGAGTGGACTGCTGATGACGAACTGGCGATCGCCGCCGTCGATCGTGTACTCGATCCGGTCGTCGATCCGCAGGGTGAGCGTGCAGTCGGCGCGCTCGAAGATCGTCGTCACACTGCGAACGTACCGCCGTCAGGGGGCCGCGTTGAGCAGATCAAGCGCGGACTGCTGACGCGCGGCATCGAGCTTGTCGACCGGTCCGTACCACCGCAGTCCGTACTGGTCCATCGGCGTACGGTCCGCGGTGAACGCACGATCGGCCTGGCGTTGCAGGTAGGACGTGTACGGATGGTCGGAAAGCGCTGCATTGAGTTTCCCGAGGCCCCGCGAGTACGCGCCCTTGAACGACGGGCCGTCACCGCCGCAGTCGCCGCTCTCGCACGGTTCGCGCAGGATGCCGTCGGCGGTGTGCAGCGAGGCGGCCGTCGTCCCCGCGTCGGCGAGCTGCCGCGCGGTGGTCAGGTACGCCGAGTTGTTCGTTGCCTTGGACAACTCGGTGAGCGCACCGATGAGGACACCTTGGTTGTACGTCCACACGGTCTGGCCGTTGTTCTTGCAGGTGGCCTTGTCGAGGCCGTCGTTGACCAGGTTCGAGCCGTTGATCATGCCGCTCTGCTGGAACCATGTCCATCCGGCCTGCGCGCGCTGCAGGTACGTGCTGTCGCCTGAGATCCGGGTGTGCAGTTGCGCGCTGAGCTGGATGTAGAGCGAGTTCGTGATCGCGTTCTTGTACGTCTTCGCCTCACTCCACCACACGCCGCCGCCACAGGTGTTGTCCCAGTACGCCGCCATGTGGTCGGCGTCCACACGCGCGGTCTGCAGGTACCTCGCATCACCGGTCAGGTCGTACGCCGCGACCCACGCGAGACCCCACCACCCGGTGTCGTCGATGTAGTCGTTGCGGAACTGGCCCTCGAACTGGTTCAGGTTCAGGTCGTACGTGCGCGCGATCGCGTAGTCGTAGCTGTGCATGCCGCTGACTCGGATGTTGTCGATCAGCGCGTTGAGGGCGTTGGCCGAATTCCACCAGCCGGTGGTGTCGAACAGGCCGGTGCTGAGGTTGTAGTCCTGCATCAATGCGGTGGCAGCCGCGGTGCGGCGGTCCCAGGCGTTCCAGGTCGGTCGCGCCCACGGCGTACAGGCGATGTCGGCGCGGTCGCCGGCCTTGCCGCAGGCGCGGAGAGCGCCGACGCCGAGGGTGTTCCAGTCGTCGGCGTTGTACATCAGGGTGCGCCAGCCGGTCTGCCCGGCCGGGATCGCGGTGTTGCCGAGGCGGCTGCCGGCGGTCCAGGTGCGGCCGCCGTCCATGGAGCGGTCGAGCCAGACCTCGTCGCCCGGACTGCCGTTCGCGATCGAGGCCCAGCCCATCGCGTCGTCGTCATCGATGTGCAGGGTGATCGTGCGCCCGAACAAGCTGGTGGAGACCGGAGTGCGGTCCTTGGGGGCCAGGGCGGGGTCGCGAGCGTCGCAGTACTTGTTGCAGATCGTTGCCTGAGTGGACATGTTCACCGGTGGGGTCTCGGAGGCCGGCGCCGGTAGGGGCGCGCCGAGCGGTGCAATCAGCAGGGCAATGCTGGAAACGATTCCAACGGACATCACGGATCTCCCTGGGGCGGTAGGAAGAAAGCGGTGTCACTGAAGGTAAGGGCCGGACTGCACCCAGTCAAGAAGTCAGGGCGGCGTCAGGAAGTCAGGACAGCAGCAGGGTGGCGAGGACGATGGTGGTGAGCAGGACTGTGGCAGCGATGGTGACCCGGCGGCCGCGGGCGCAGCGGCGGTGCAGGGCGGTGCGGTCGGTGCGAGTCGCGCACGGGTCGAATCCGAGGCCGTCTGCGGGGGCGAGCACGCTCCCGAGTCGCGCCAGTACCGGCCGGCGCTCCGCCTCGCGGGTCGCCTCCTGGACGACGCGCCGCCGCATGAACTCGCGGTGCCTGGTCGCCGGGACGCGCAAGTCCGACGCCACGACGAGGCTGGACGGCAGCTCGAGCTCACCCGGCAGCTCGAGCCCCGGCGGGAGCGCCCGGTGGACCACCGCGTGCGCCGCGGCCACCCGCCTCGCCCGGCTGATCGCAGGCGGGAGGATCAGATAGGCGAGGTGGACCAGTGACCGGTAGTCGTCGAGCAGCAACGCCTCGATCAACGGTTCTTCCCTGGTGGGACCGTGCACCGGTCCCGGGACGATCGGTGTCTCGACCGTGGCGGACATGCAACTCCTCGACTTGGCGTACCCCTAGGGCAACGAATGACTAGCTGACCGGTCACGGATTGGTCGGTTAGTCTCCGTGTCATGAGCACTGGTGACGGGGTGGCGGGGCAGTGGGGTGGGGTCGACGTGCATTTCGGCGAGGAGGGCGGGCGGCTCACCTACGGCAGCTATCTGCGGCTGACCGAGCTGCTCGATCAGCAGCGGCTCGAGTCCGAGCCGCCGGCGCACGACGAGCTGCTGTTCATCACCATCCATCAGGTGTACGAGCTGTGGTTCAAGCAGATCCTGCACGAGCTGACGGCGTCCCGCGACGCGATGCTGTCCGGCGAGCTCTGGCTGGCCGAACACCTGCTGCGCCGCGTGCACACCATCGAACGGGTGCTCACGCAGCAGGTCGACGTACTGGAGACGATGACGCCGCAGGACTTCGGGGAGTTCCGGCATAGGTTGTCGCCGGCGTCCGGGTTCCAGTCGGTGCAGTTCCGCGAGATCGAGTTCCTGTCCGGCGCGAAGGACCCGTCGTTCGTACGCCGGTTCCGCGGCCTGACCGAGGCGGAACAGGAGCGCCTGCGCCGCCGCCTCGACGAACCGACGCTGTGGGACGCGTTTGTCGAAGTAGTACGGGCCGGCGGTTTCGACACCACCACCGAGGACAACCTCCGCGGTGCCTTGCGCAAGATCGCCGGCAACCGCTCGCAGTACGCCGCCATCTGGGAACTCGCCGAAGCCCTCCTCCAACACGACGAACTCGCCGCCGCCTGGCGCGCCCGCCACGTCGTCATGGTCGAACGCATGATCGGCACCAAACCCGGCACCGGCGGCTCCTCCGGCGCCAACTACCTCCGCAGCCGCCTGGACCTCCGCTACTACCCCCTCCTCTGGAACCTCCGCAGCAGTTTGTAGTCCTCCTCTCACCCGCGCGTACTTCGCGAGCGCCCGTCGGAGGTGAAGTGGTGGTGCGACGACCACGGGTGGCTCTGTCGCCGGCGCCAGGTGCGTTCGCCCGCAGTTGTTATCGGCTGCCTTCTCGGGTGCGTGCCGCCCGTGGCGGGCGGGTACATGTCTTCGGGCCGGCGGGCTGGTTGGGCTGCTGGTGTGGTGGCCGGCGCGCTAGGGTCGCGGCCGACGAGTCGGGGTCAGGGAAGGGCGGGTGTGGTGAAGCTCTACTCCGATGTGGGGGTGCAGCGGGTTGGGCAGGTGGTGGGGGATCTGGTGTTGGTGGGGTGGGTCTGGCTGTGTGTTGAGCTTGGGCTGCTCGTGTACCGGGTCACGAATGCGTTGGGGACGCCGGGGCGGAAGGCGGCTGAGGCTGGGGACGGGTTGGCGGGGGATCTGCGGCGGATGTCGGAGCCGATCGGGAAGGTGCCGGCGGTGGGGGACCAGTTGCGGGCGCCGATCGACGGGGCTGCAGGTGCGGCGGGGAAGTTGGCGCAGGCGGGGCGGGATCAGGCGCATGCGGTCGAGCAGCTCGCGTACCTGCTGGCGGGGGTGACGATCGCGTTGCCGGTGCTGTTCGCGGTGCTGATCTGGCTGCCGCGGCGGATCCGGTTCGCGCGGCGGGCGAGCGCGGCGCAGAAGTTCATCGACAGTGCGGCGGATCTGGATCTGTTCGCGCTGCGGGCGATGGCGAACCAGCCGATGCACAAACTCGCGCGGATCTCCGACGACCCGGTCGCCGCCTGGCGCGAAGGCGACCGCACGGTCATCACCGAACTCGCCACCCTCGAACTCCGCACCACCGGCCTCAAACCACCCCCGCCCTGAACCACCCGACGGGAGCCCGCTTTGTGGAAAGAAAGGACCGTCTGGTGGCCAGAAGTTTCCACGAAGGCTCGCCCGGGGCTTAACTGCGGCTTGAGCTGGGGTTGAGGGTGGGGCGGATACGCTCGGGGCATGGCGCGGGTGTTGCTGATCGAGGACGATGATGCGATTCGGGCGTCGTTGGGGAAGTCTCTGACGGCGGCCGGGCATGTCGTCTCGGCGGTGGCCGCCGGTGCGGACGGGGTCGCTGCGGTGGCGCGCGAGAAACCCGAGGTACTGCTGCTGGATCTCGGGCTCCCGGACCTCGACGGTCGCGACGTGCTCGCCATGGTGCGCGCTGTGAGTGACGTGCCGGTGATCGTGGCAACGGCCCGCGACGACGACGCCAGCGTCGTACGGCTCCTGGATGCCGGCGCGGACGACTACGTGATCAAACCGTTCAGCGCGGCCCAGATGGATGCCCGGATCCGTGCCGTACTGCGGCGGCTCGGGCAGGACCCGCAGGCGGAGTCGACCGTGCAGATCGGTGGCCTGCGGATCGATCCGCGCAGCCGCGAGGTGACGGTCGATGGGGCGCCGGTGGATCTGACCCGGAAGGAGTTCGATCTGCTGTCCGCGTTGTCGCGGCGCCCGGGGGCCGTGGTGACCAAGCGGGAGTTGCTCGCGGAGGTCTGGGGGCTGCCGTGGGGTGGCGGCGACCGGACCGTCGACGTCCACCTGTCGTGGCTGCGCCGGAAACTGGGGGAAACTGCGGCGGAACCGCGTTTCCTGCACAGCGTGCGTGGTGTCGGGATCAAGCTCGCCGAGGCGGACGGCTGAGTATGCGCCGCCGGATCCTCTTCCTGTCGGTCGGCATGACCACACTGGTGGTGCTCGCGTTCGCCATACCGCTGGTGCTGTTGTTGCGCACCACGACCGCCAACGAGTCGAAGGACAAGGCGCGGTACCGGGCCGAGTCGGTGGCGTACTACGTCGGCGACCAGGACCACACGGCCGACGACATCACGGCGTACCTCGATGGGCTGCCGGACGGGCCGGGGCAGATCTCGGTGCGGATGCCCGACGGAACGACTCTCGGAAACCCGCCGCCCGGCGGGGTGCCGACGCCGACGGACGTGCCGGCCGGAAACGGAGACGGCGACGGCGACAAGGACCAGAAGGGCCCGCCGAAGGTCGGCGACGCGGACTACCGCAGCGTCGACGACGGTCTCGCGGTCGACGTCGGAGTCGGTACGCCGCAAGGCCCCGCGTCCGTCTGTCTCTACCTGACGAACGCCGAGCTGTACGAGGGTCTGGTGCCGCGGCTACTGATCCTCATCGGCGCGAGTCTGCTCGTCCTCCTGCTCAGCATCGTCGGCGCGGAGCTGGTGTCGCGGCGGTTGGCGCGTCCACTGGAGGAGACCGCGGGAACAGCGGAACGGCTGGCCCAGGGCGACATGGATGCCCGCGCCCCGACCACCGGCCCGGCCGAGGTGGCGAAGGTCGGCGCCGCGCTGAACGGGCTCGCGGACCGGATCGACGAGGTGATCGCAGTCGAGCGCGAGGCGGTCGCGGATCTGTCGCACCGGTTGCGGACGCCGTTGACCGCGCTCCGGTTGCAGGTCGAGGCACTGCCGGACCGGGAGAGTGCCGAGGAGCTGAACACCCAGGTCACTGCTCTGGAGCGGACGTTGACCGCGGTGATCAGCGCGGCCCGGCGACCGCAGCGCGAGGGCCGGGTGCCGCATTGCGACGCCGTCGACGTGACGCGCCGGCGGGCGGCGTTCTGGGAACCGCTGTTCGAGGATCAAGGCCGCGAACTGACACTCGACCTCCCGGACGCTCCAGCGTTGGTGCGGTCGTCTGCCGAAGATCTGGGGGCGGCGCTCGACGCGCTGGTCGAGAACGTCGTCGCGCACACCCCGGACGGGACTCCGGCGCGCATCACGGTCGCGCCAACGGATTCCGGCGTACGGATCGTGGTCGCCGACGAGGGTCCCGGGATCCCGTTGGGCGCGGGCGAGCGCGGCCGCAGCGACCGCGGCTCGACCGGCCTCGGGCTGGACATCGCCCGCCGGTGCGCCGAGGCCGCCGGCGGCCACCTCACCCTGCGCCACAACGAGGTCGAACTGACCCTCAGATCTTCGACGGGTGCTTCGCCAACGGGGTGACCTGGATCGTCATGTACGGGAACAGCGGCAGGCTCGACAGCAGGTCGTGCAGCTCGTCGTTCGACGCGACGTCGAAGATGCTGAAGTTCGCGTACTCGCCGACGATCCGCCACAGCTCCGGCCAGACGCCGGAGTTCTGCAGCTCGATCGCCCGCTCGCGTTCGCGGCCCACCAGCTCGGCGCGGACGTCGGGATCCAGGTCGGGCGGCAGGTGGACATCCATACGAACGTGGAAGAGCATCACTGATCCTTGTCGGTTCGGGACGGTTCGAGCTCGAAGTCGTACGTCGCCCGCCGGACACCCGAACCGTCGTCGACCGGATCAAGGACGAGCTCAGGCTTGGTGGCCTCGGCGACGTCGGAGTCGAGCCACTCGCCGCCGGCGAAGTAGAGCTGTGTGGTGATCGTACGGTGGCCGTCGGCCCGCACCATCAGGTGCAGGTGGGCCGGCCGCCACGGATGCCATCCGGCCGCCTCGATCAGCTTGCCGGTCGGTCCGTCGGTGGGGATCTGGTACGGCGCCGGCTGCACCGTCCGGATCGCGAACCGCCCCTCCGCGTCGGTCACCACGACGCCGCGCAGGTTGCCGTCCGGGATGTCCGGCGCGAAGCCCGAGTAGTAGCCGTCGGCATCGGCATGCCAGATGTCGACCTCGGCCCCGGCCAGCGGCGCACCGTCGAGATCGCGGACCTGACCGCTGAACACCAGCGGCGTACCTTGCTCGTCCGCGCGGTGCGGGAGCTCGCATTCGGCCGGGAGCCGGACTTGCGAGCCAAGGTAGTAAGGACCTTCGATCGTGCCGAGCGTGCCCCGCTGCGACGAGGCCGCGACCTCTTCCACGACGTGTTCGACGAACACGTCCATGAACAGCGGCCACTCACCACCGTCGCCGACCGCCATCAGCCAGGCTTTCGCCGCCTGGAACTCGGGATACGTGACCTGGTGGTCCTTGATCGCGGCGTGCACGCCCTCCAGGACGGCGGTGACGACCTCACTGACCCGTTCGGGCGAGGTGCCGGCGTCGGCCAGTTGCTTGGCCTTGAAGTTCTCACTCGCGTTGGCGCCGGAGCCGGCCGCGGTCGGGGAATGGTGAACAGTGGTCATGACGTCGCTCCTTCAGCGGTTCAGGATCCGGCTGACGTCGGTGGGGTTGACGAGGTCCGGCACGGTCCAGCCGTCCAGGTCGTACTCGGCAAGCATCGTCTCGGCGAAGCCCTTCATCGCGGCGGTCTCGCCCTGCGCCTCGGCGGCGAACAGGATCTCGGCCTTCACGTTCTCGTGGTTGCCGGAGTAGTTCCGCTCGTACAGTTCGTGCCGCCCGCCGAACTCGGTGCCGACCGCGTCCCACAGCGCCTTCATCAGCTTGGTGCGCTCGACGGCGTCGTACCCGTTGGACCCGCGCACGAAGCGGTCGAGGTACGGGCGTACCTCGGGAGTCTTGAAGTCGATCGCGTTGGAGTTCAGGTAGATGAGGCCGGAGGCAACGTCCTGCTGGATGATCTCCTTCACCCGCGGGTACCCGGTGATCATGAACTGGCGGTAGATCAGGCCGTAGTCGAGCTTCGGCAGCACCGTTCCGTTCGGGCCCGGGTCGGGGTTGAGTGCCATCGCGTCGGCCATGCAGCGGAACAGGTTCCGCCAGCCGATCACCTCACCGACGCGGGTCTGGACGCCGCGGAAGTCCTTGCTGCCCGTGCATTCGAGGGCCTTGAGCAACAGTCCGGCGATGAAGTCGAGCTTCACCGACAACCGGATGCAGCCGTGGAAGGTGAACCGCGGGATGAACCCGGACTGCGGGAAGAAGCCGTTGATCTTGTCGACATCGCCGTACAGGAAGATGTTCTCCCACTGGACCAGCACCTTGTCGAAGACGAAGATGGTGTCGTTCTCGTCCATCCGGCTGGACAGCGGGTAGTCGAACGGGCTGCCCATCACGTCGGCCTGCATGGTGTACGACGGCCGGCAGATGAGCTTCACACCAGGGGAGCTCATCGGGACCGTGCAGATCAGCGCGTACTCCTTCTTCTTGATCGGCAGGCCGTAGTGCGCGATGAAGTTGTAGTTGGTGATCGCCGAACCGGTCGCCACCACCTTCGCGCCGGACACGATCACGCCGGCGTCGGTCTCCTTCTCGACCCGCATGAAGATGTCCCCGGCCTCGTCCGGCGGCAGGTTGCGGTCGACCGGCGGGTTGATGATCGCGTGGTTCCAGTACAGGACCTTCTCCTGGGACTCCTTGTACCAGCGCTTCGCGTTCTCCTCGTACGGTTGGTAGAAGTCGGTGTTGCCGCCGAGCGTGCCGAGGAAGCTGGCCTTGTAGTCGGGGCTGCGGCCCATCCAGCCCCAGGTCTGCCGGGCCCAGTGCTCGATCGCGACCCGGTCCTTCTGCAGGTCGGCCGCGCTGTGCGGGGTGCGGAAGAACGGGTGCGTGTAGCCGCCGTTGCCGGTGTCGGTCGGGACGGTGATCTCGTCCTTGGTCGCCGGGTCGTGCAGGGCGTCGTACAGCCGGGCGGTCATCCGGGCCGGGTTCCGGAACGCGGGGTGCTCGGTGACGTCCTTGACGCGTTCGCCGTAGATCCAGATCTCGCGGTCGTCGCGGATCGAGTCCAGGTACTCCGCTCCGTTCATCGGGCGCTTGGTGGTGGTTTCCTGCTCGACAGTCGTGGTCATGAGAAGTCCTTTCAGACAAGGGAAAGCGGCGTGAAGACGGCGCTGGCGTCGAACCAGCCGCTGTTCGGGCAGTCGATGGAGCCGGACCAGTGGGTCTCTACCGGACCGAGGTAGCGGAACCGGCCGCCGTGGAACAGCAGCGGGTCCCGGGCGGTGATCTCGACCGCGTGCACCTCACCGATCACGATCAGGTGGTCGCCGCCGTCGTACGTCCGCCACGGCCGGCACGAGATCGTCGTGGCCGCGCCGTCGAGCAGCGGAGCGGTGGGACCGTCGACCCAGCCGGGGGTGCGGCCTGGCAGTTGGCTGGGCCGTCCGGCGAAGTGCCAGGCGACGTCGAGCTGGTCGTCGGCGAGCACGTTGATCGCGAACGGCTTGCCGTCGAGGTACTGGCACGCCTTCGACGTGCGGGTGAGTGTGACCTGCGCGAGCGCGGGCTCGAGCGACACGGCGGTGAACGCGTTCACGGTGGCGCCGTGCGGAAGGCCTTCGTCGCTGGTGCAGGTCACCACGGTGACGCCGGTGGCGAACTGACCGAATGCGGTGCGGAGTTCTCGGGAGTCCATCAGCGTTCCTCCTCGATGTACGCTCTGCGTACAAGCCGTACGCTTGGCGTACGACAAGACCTTGGAGTCCTGACGCGCGACTGTCAAGGGCTCAACAACTTTTCGTGGAAGGATGGCCGCCATGAGTGGGGAGGGGAGCGAGCGCGACTACATCCAGAGCATCGAGCGCGGATTCGCCGTACTGCTCGCGTTCGATGCGGACCGGCCGACGCCGACGCTCGCGGAGGTCGCCGCCGCGACCGGGCTGTCGCGGCCCGCGGTCCGGCGGATCCTGCTGACCTTGCAGCGTCTGGGGTACGTCGCCGCGCAGGGCACCCGGTGGACGCTGACGCCTCGCGTACTGACGATCGGTCAGCACTACGCGGCGACGCACAGCTTCGTGGAGACCGCCCAGCCGCACCTGCTCCGGCTCGCCGAGGAGACCCAGGAGTCGGCGTCCCTCGCACAACTCGACGGGACCGACGTCGTGTACGTCGCCCGCGTCCAGGTCCGCCGCGTGATGGCCGTCGCGATCGACGTGGGCAGCCGGGTGCCGGCGCACGCGACCTCAATGGGGCGGGTGCTGACCGCGTGGGCGGATGCGTCGGTGGTCGAAGCCGTGATCGCGGCCGGGCTGCCGCGGCTGGCGCGGCGGACGGTCACCGATCCGACCGCGTTCCGCGATGTGCTGCACCAGGTCCGGCAGGACGGGTACGCCGTCGTCGAATCCGAACTCGAGGACGGCCTGCTGTCCGCCGCCGTGCCGGTGCGGACGCCGGACGGCAGGGTCCTCGCGGCGCTCGCCTACTCGACGACGGTCGGGCGGCGTACTGAGGAACAGATCGTCGAGAAGGTCATCCCGCTGATGCGCGACGCCGCTGCGGCAATCTCGGATGACCTCCGGTTACTCGGCGGCACCCGTCGGCTCGATGCCCAGGCCCGCGACGGGTTCTACTGAACCAACCCGGTCAGGAGGGCCAGCGCCCGCTGTAGGTGTGGCGCCTCGTCGTCCACCCGCGTCGCTGCGGCCAACTCCACTGCCGCCTGCCCGCCGAGCGCTCGGTAGGCGACTCCGGGGACCATCAGCTCCGCCACCGGTGCCGGTACGACGGCGATCCCGAGCCCGGCCGCCACGAAGGTCACCAGTGTCGAAGTCTCGGCCACCTCGTGCCGCACCCGCGGCTCGAACCCGGCCTCCCGGCAGCGCGCCAGCACCGTGTCGTGCATCACCGATCGCCCGCCGCCGGCGTGGATCACGAAGTCCTCGTCGGCCAGATCGACCAGCCGCACCCGGCGCCGCCCGGCCAGCCGATGCCCGTCGGGAACCGCCACGATCAGCTGGTCGGCCCGCAGTACCCCGACGCGTAGGGACTCGTCCTCGACGGGTGGGCGCAGCAGGCCGAGATCAATCCGCCCGTCCACCAGCGCCCGGACCTGATCGGGTGCGAGCATCTCGCCCTGAACCGCCACCTCGACGTCCGGCAACTCCTCGCGCAACGTCCGCACCAGCTGCGGCAACAGGCTGTACGTCGCTGACCCGACGCACCCGATCACCAACCGACCCTGCAGGCCCGCCGCGACCCGCTGTGCTTCGCCCGCGGCCGATGACACCGCCGCGATGATCTGCCGGGCGCGCACCAGGTACGCCTCGCCGGCGGGCGTGAGTTCGACCCGTCGCGTAGTACGGCGGAGGAGTTGCAGGCCGAGCTCGCTCTCGAGTTGGCGGATCTGCTGCGACAACGGCGGCTGGGCCATGTGCAGGCGGGCCGCCGCGCGCCCGAAGTGACGTTCCTCGGCGACGGCGACGAAGTACCGCAGATGGCGTAGCTCCACGGGATTGATATTGACAGAGTCTCGATCGAGCGTAAATGAGTATTTCTCCATATCGGTCCCGGCGGCCTACCGTCGAGGGCATGAGCGACGTCGTGATCTGTGAACCGATCCGTACTCCGGTGGGCCGCTTCGGCGGCGCGCTCGCCGGGCTGTCCGCGGCCGACCTCGCCACCGCGGCGCTCACCGAGCTGGTACGCCGGACCGGTCTGGGCGAAGGTGATGTCGACGACGTGATCCTCGGCCAGTGCTGTCCGAACGGCGAGGCGCCGGCAATCGGCCGGATCGCCGCTCTCGACGCGGGCCTGGGCGTCGGCGTACCGGGTGTGCAGGTGGACCGGCGCTGCGGCTCGGGTCTGCAGGCCGTGCTGTACGCGGCCGGCATGGTCGCGACCGGCGCTGCGAGCGTGTTGGTTGCCGGGGGCACCGAATCGATGTCGCAGGTCGAGCACTACGCACTCGGTCTGCGCACCGGCGTCCGCGGCAACGTGGAGCTGAACGACCGCCTGATCCGCGCCCGCGAGACGGCCGGCGGCAAGTACCACCCGGTCCCCGGCGGCATGCTGGAGACGGCCGAGAACGTCCGCCGTGAGTACGGCGTCTCTCGCGAGGAGCAGGACGAGTTCGCGCTCCGCTCGCACCAGCGCGCCGTCGCCGCGCAGACCGAGGGGCGGTTCGCCGACGAACTGGTCCCGGTGGAAGTGCCGGGCCGCCGCGGTACGACGACGCTGGTCGACGCCGACGAGCACCCGCGGCCCGATACGTCCCTCGAGGGGCTCGCGGCACTCCGTCCGGTGATGCTGAAGAGCGACCCCGGCGCCACCGTCACGGCAGGCAACGCGAGCGGTCAGAACGACGGCGCGGCGGTCTGTGTCGTCACGACCCGCGACGAGGCCGAGCGGCGTGGCCTCCGCCCGCTCGTGGCGCTCCGATCCTGGGCAGTCGCCGGCGTAGGTCCCGAGGTGATGGGCATCGGCCCGGTTCCGGCCACCGCGGCGGCTCTCGATCGCGCCGGCCTGACCCTCGACGAGCTCGACCTGATCGAACTCAACGAGGCCTTCGCCGCGCAGGTTCTCGCCTGCCTGCGGGAGTGGAAGGTCGACCCGACCGACGACCGCCTGAACCCGAACGGCTCCGGTATCTCCTTGGGCCACCCCGTCGGCGCCACGGGTGCCCGGATCCTCGCCACGCTGTCCCGCGAACTGCACCGCCGCAACGGTCGCTACGCGCTCGAAACGCTCTGCATCGGCGGCGGTCAGGGCATCGCCGCGATCTTCGAGGCCGTCCGATGAGATGCAGCCCGATGAGAGTGGTCGTCCGATGAAGGTCGCCCACACCGTCAGCGGCCGGCCCGACGCGCCAACCGTCGTACTGGCGAACTCGCTCGGTTCCACGTGGGAGATGTGGGACGCGAATCTCGCCGAGTGGGAACGGCACTTCCGGGTCGTCCGCTTCGACACCCGCGGGCACGGCCGGTCGCCGGTTCCGCCCGGGACCTCCACTGTCGACGACCTCGCCGACGACGTGATCACGCTGCTCGACGACCTCGACATCGAGCGCGCCCACTTCGTCGGCCTCTCGCTCGGCGGCATGACCGGCCTCCGCCTGGCCGCCCGCAACCCGGACCGCGTCGACCGGCTCGTCGTCCTCTGCACCGGCGCCCGGCTCGACCCGTCGAGCGCGTGGACCGACCGCGCCGCCCTGGTCCGCGCCCGGGGTACGTCGGCAGTCGCGCAGGCGGTCGTCGAACGCTGGTACACCGCCGCCTGGCTGGACCGGAACCCGCGGATCCGCAAGGAGTCCGAGGAGATGGTCGCCACGACCCCACCCGCCGGGTACGCCGCCTGTTGCGAGGTGATCGCGGCGATGGACCTTCTCGACGACCTGCCGGCGATCACCGCACCGACCCTCGCGATCGCCGGTGCCGACGATCCGGCCACCCCGCCGTGGCAGCTGGAGCGGATCGCCACCGCGGTTGCTGACGGCAAGCTTCTCGTCGTACCGGAGGCCGCGCACCTGGCCGCCGCGGAACGCCCCGACGTGGTGACGCCGGCCGTCGTCGCCCACCTTCAGGAGGACGCATGAGTGTGGACAAGGTGGTCGAGACCCCGGCCGAGGCGGTCGCCGACCTCCCGGACGGGACCAGTCTCGCGGTCGGCGGTTTCGGGCTGGCGGGGATCCCGTGGTTCCTGATCGAGGCGTTGCTCGAGCAGGGCGCCGGTGACCTGACGGTCGTCTCGAACAACTGCGGTGTCGACGGCGCCGGTCTCGGACTGCTTCTCGAACGCGGGCGGATCAGCCGGGTGATCGCGTCGTATGTGGGGGAGAACAAGGAGTTCGCTCGTCAGTACCTCGCGGGGGAGTTGACGGTCGAGCTGACCCCGCAGGGCACGCTGGCCGAGCGGCTGCGCGCGGGCGGGGCCGGGATCGGTGCGTTCTTCACACCGACCGGGGTCGGCACGTTGGTCTCCGAAGGCGGTCTGCCGTGGCGGTACGCGCCGGACGGGACGGTCGCGGTCGCTTCGCCGCCCAAGGAGGTGCGGACGATCCAGGGCCGCGAGATGGTGCTGGAAGAGGCGATCGTCACCGATGTCGCGCTGGTCCGCGCCGCGGTCGCCGATCGGGCCGGGAACTGCGTCTTCCACGCGGCGGCGCGGAACTTCAACCCGGTCGCGGCGATGGCCGGGCGGCTGACGGTCGTCGAGGCCGAGCGGGTCGTCGACGTCGGCGAGCTCGCGCCGGACGCGATCCATCTGCCGGGCGTGTTCGTGCACCGCGTCGTACCGCTGACTGCTGAGCAGGCCGCGCGGAAGAGCATCGAGAAGCGCACGACGCGGCCGCGGGAGGCCTGACATGCCTTGGACACGTGACCAGATGGCTGCCCGAGCAGCGGGCGAGCTGAACGACGGCGAGTACGTGAACCTCGGCATCGGCCTGCCGACGCTCGTCCCGAACCACCTGCCGGCCGGCTCGTCGGTCACCCTGCAGGCGGAGAACGGTGTCCTCGGCGTCGGGCCGTTCCCGTACGACGACGAGGTCGACCCGGACCTGATCGACGCTGGGAAGCAGACCGTGACGGTCGTCGACGGCGCGTCGTACTTCGACTCCGCGACGAGTTTCGCGATGATCCGCGGCGGCCACATCGACGTCGCGATCCTGGGCGGCATGCAGGTCTCGGCGTACGGCGACCTCGCGAACTGGCTCGTCCCCGGGGCGATGGTGAAGGGCATGGGCGGCGCGATGGACCTGGTCAACGGCGCCCGCCGCGTGGTGGTCCTGATGGAGCACCGAACCCGCCAGGGCGCCCCCAAACTCCTCGGCACCTGCACCCTGCCGCTCACCGGCCGCGGCGTCGTGCACCGCGTCATCACCGACCTTGCGGTCCTGGACGTTGCCAACGGCACCTTCACCCTCGTCGACCTGGCCCCCGGAGTCACCGAGGACGACGTACGGGAGGCGACGGCGGCACCCGTCCGTTGACAGTTGCGTGCTGTTGGCAACAGGATGTAGCGACACACGGTAGTGGAATGATTACTCTGAGGTCTGTTGTGTGGTAGGTCTGGCGGGCGACTGCTGACTAGAACGGGGACTTCAGATGGCCGCTCGGGTGCGGATGCTGCTCGCTCTGCTGCTCGTTCTGACGACCGGGTTGGTGCTGCCGGCAACGGCCCGGGCGGACACCGTCCGGGACTTCGGCAAGGTGTTCGGCGCCCAGACCAACGGCGCGATCCGGATCACCGGCAACAGTCTGCTGACCTGCGATCGGACGTCCGCGGCCTGCCGTACGTCGCTGGCCGGCGGGAACTCGTCGGCGAACAACAACGACTGGACGATGGAGCTCCTGGACACGGACTCCGACCCGTCCACGAGCTCGTCGTCGAGCGCGGGTGTCAATCTGCCGTCGGGCGCGCAGGTGCTGTACGCCGGCCTGTTCTGGGGTGCGGCCCGTGGCGCCGGCAAAGGTGGTTCGGCGAGCACCGACGACGGTACGACGATGCGCCTGCGGTTGCCCGGCGCGACGAAGTACCAGACCGTCACCGCCAGCCGGACCGACTTGCTGAACACCGGCTCGAAGAACGACTACTCGTCGTACCTTGATGTCACCGATCTGGTGCGGGCCGGGGGCAACGGTCCGTACTGGGGCGCCGACGTGGCGACCGGGACGGGTGCCGACCGGTACGCCGGGTGGAGTCTGGTGATCGCCTACCAGCAGGCCGACGAGCCGTTGCGTGACCTGAGCGTGTTCAACGGGTACGCCAAGGTGAGCAGTGGCCAGCCGGAGCGGACGAACATCTCCGGCTTCCTGGCGCCGCCGAGCGGTGCGGTGAACGCCCGGTTCGGCAGTGTCACGTACGAGGGGGACGCCGGCATCACGGGTGACTACTTCGCGGTCAACGGCACCCGGCTCGCCGACACCCAGAACCCGTCCGCGAACTTCTACGGCAGCCGGATCACCGACGGCGGTTCGAACCTGGCCGACCGATCCCCGGCCAGCGTGAACAACCTGGGCATGGATGCCAAGGTGGTGGACGCCGCCGGGATCCTGCCGAACAACTCGACCAGTGCGGAGCTGACCTTCGCGAGCACCGGTGACGTCTACTACCCGGCCGCGCTGACCACGCAGATCGACCTCTACGCGCCGACCATCCTCGGCACGAAGACGGTGCGGAACCTGGCCGGGAACGATCCGGCGAATGTTGGGGACACCCTCGAATACACGATGAGCTTCAGCAACACCGGTGACGACGACGCGCTCGACGCGGTCGTCCGCGATGCACTACCGGCGAACACGACGTACGTCCCCGGCTCGCTCAGCGTGGTCTCAGGCCCGCATTCCGGTGCCAAGACCGACCAGGCGGGCGACGACCAGGCGGAGTACGACGGAAGCTCGCGGCTGGTCCGGTTCCGGATCGGCACCGGTGCGGATGCCACGACAGGCGGCCGGATCAAGAAGAACCAGAGCAGTACGGTCCGATTCCGGGTGACGGTCGACAAGGCGGCGGCCGGGACCACGCTGACCAACACCGGTCTGCTCGACTACACGGCGGAGACGCTGAACAAGCAGTACACGTACCGGACCGACGAGGTGCACACTCCGGTCGCGGCCGAGGCCGACGTGTCGATCACCAAGACTGCGAAGCCTGACCCGGTCGCGGCCGGCGGCAACCTCACCTACACGTTGGTTGCCCGCAACAACGGTCCGAGCCCCGCGCAGGACGTGACGGTCGCCGACACGTTGCCCGACGGCGTCGAGCTGGTGTCCGCGACACCGACGCAGGGCAAGTGCTCGTCGACCACCTGTGAACTCGGCACGATCGCGTCCGGCGCGACCGCCACGATCACCGTCGTGGTCCGGGTCTCCGCCGCGAGTACGGCGACCAGTCTGACGAACGTTGCGACAGTCACCACCTCGACCTCCGATCCGAACCCGGACAACAACATCTCCTCGGTCACCACCGACGTCTCCCGTACGGCGGACCTCGCGCTGGTGAAGTCCGTGGAGCCGGCGAGCCCCGCACCAGGTGAGCCCGTCGTCTACACGTTGACCATCCGGAACGACGGACCGTCGGATGCCGAACAGGTGCGGATCGCGGACACGGTCCCGAGCGCGTTCACGATTACCGGCGTTCAGTCCGCGGCGAACTGCGCGACGGCCGGCCAGGACGTCAGCTGCACGCTGGCACGCCTGGCGGCCGGGTCGAGCGTGACGGTGCGGATCGCGGCGACGCTCGACGCCGGTTACACCGGCGGCGCGCTGAAGAACACGGCGAAGGTGAACAGCGACACCCCGGACCCGGACGACTCGAACAACACCGGCACCGTGACGGTGACTCCTGGTGCGGCCAAGGCCGATGTGGTGGTCACCAAGACCACGTTGACGAAACCCGTCGTCGCCGGCGAGCCGATCGCCTACCAGATCAAGGTGCGGAACGCGGGTCCTTCGGATGCGAAGGCCGTGCAGCTGAAGGACGACGTACCGGCGGCGATCACTGGGACCACCGCGGACACCTCGGCCGGGTCGTGCACGGTGAGTTCGGGGCAGGTCGCTTGTGCGTTGGGTGACCTGACGGCCGGTTCGACCGCGACTGTCACCGTGACCGGGACCGTGTCTCCGAAGGCGATCGGCCAGCTCACCAACGCCGCGACCGCCGACAGTACGACGCCTGACCCGGACGACTCGAACAACACCGGGCGGACCACGGACAACGTGGCGGCGAGTGCCGACCTGGCGATCACCAAGACCGCTCAGCCGGTCCCGGTGCAGGCCGGCCATCCGGTGACCTACACGCTGACGGTGACGAACAACGGCCCGTCAGCGGCGCAGTCGGTGAAGGTGACCGATCCGGTGCCGGCGCCGCTGCAGTACGTCTCGTCGAAGACCTCGAGCGGCAGTTGCACCGAGGCCGGCGGCGCCGTCAGCTGTGCGATCGGCACGGTCGCTCCGGGCGACGTCGTCACGGTTACCGTGGTGGCGAACGTCCCGTCCAGCGCACCTCCGAACAATCTCGCGAACATGGCGACCGTCGCGTCGCCGACCCCTGATCCCGTCGACGACAACAACACGGCGACGTACACGCTGACGACCGGTACGCAGGCCAACATCACGCTCACCAAGACGGCCTCGCCGGACCCAGTGGTCGCGGGGAAGGCGATCACCTACAAACTGACCGTCCGGAACACCGGACCGTCGGATGCGCAGGGCGTCTCGGTGGTGGACGACGTACCGGCTGCGGTGACTGGGGTGTCGGCGAGCGCGACCGGTGGCGCGATCTGTACGACCGCAGGCGGCCAGGTGCGTTGTCGGGTGGCGACACTCGCGGCCGGCGACAGCTTTGTGGTCACGGTGACCGGGACGGTCGCCGCGTCGACTGGTCCAGGAGAGCTGGGCAACACCGCGACGGCCGACTCGGAGACTCCCACGGATCCGACGACCTCCGACAACACCTCGACCACCACGCCGAGCGTGCGGGCCGAGGCAGACCTGTCCGTCACCAAGACCGCGGCGGCGACCGTCGTTGCGGGCAACGAACTGGCCTACACCCTCGCGGTCCACAACGCCGGACCCTCGGACGCGGTCGGTGCGGTGATCACCGACACCCTGCCATCGGGTACGACGTTCGTTCGCGGAACCGGGCCTGGTGGCGCGTGCACCCAGAGCCCCGCGCTGTCCGAACCGGTCGTCAGCTGCCCGGTCGGCCGGATGGAGCCGAACGACGACGCGACGGTCACGGTGGTCGTGAAGGTGTCGCCGGACCAGCCCGCGGGGACGCTCGTCAACAGCGCGACGGTCAGCTCGCAGACACCGGACCCGAACGACCAGAACAACAGCGACTCGGCCGAGACCACGGTGACCACGGCCGCCGATCTGTCGATCGTGAAGACGGTGACGCCGACCTCGCTGATCGCCGGTGACGAGGCGGTCTACACGCTGACGGTGCTCAACGACGGTCCGTCCACCGCGCGGGCAGTGTCCGTGTCGGACGCCGTACCGGCGGGGTTGTCGGTGCTTGAGGCAACCAGTGCGGACGGCACCTGCACCACGTCCGGGTCCACGGTGACGTGTGCGCTGGGGACGCTGGCGGCAGGGGGCAACGCGGTGGTCGTGATCCGGGTGGCGGTCGCCGCTGAACAGATCGCGGCGGTCACGAACGGCGGCGCGGTGACCAGTACGACGACGGATCCGGATCCCTCGAACAACAAGGATTCGGTGACCAGCGAGGTGCGGCAGGTCGCGGACGTCGAGGTGATCAAGACCAGTGACGACGAGACCGTCGTGGCAGGCGGTGGCGTGACTTACCGGCTGACGGTGGTCAACCACGGGCCGTCGGACGCCACACCGGTCACGGCTACCGACAGTCTGCCGACCGGACTCACGCTGACCACGGTCGACCCGACGCAGGGCTCCTGTACGACGGCTGGCCAGGACGTCAGCTGCGCGCTCGGCACGATCGCCGCGGGCAAGACGGCGACTGTGGTGATCACGGCGGCGCTCGACCCGGCGTACCAGGGGAAGTCGTTGGCGAACACCGCGACGGCGACCTCGCCGGTGACTGATCCGGACGACAGCAACAACAGCTCTACGGTGACCACTCCGGTCGAGACTCGTGCGGATCTGAGCGTCACCAAGACCTCGGACCCGGCCGGTGTCACACCGGGCAGCACGTTCGACTACACGATCGTGGTGACCAACGCGGGTCCGTCGACCGCGCGTTCGGTGGTCCTGTCCGACACGGTGCCCGCAGGACTGACCGTCAGCTCCGCGTCGGCGGGGTGCACAATCGAGGGCCGGACGGTGCGCTGCGAGCTGGGTGATCTGCCGATCGGACAGCGGGTCGTCTCGCTCCGAGTCCGCCTGGCCTCCGGGTACGACGGCGGGAGTGTCACCAACACCGCGACGGCGACGTCGCCGACCACCGATCCGGACCCCGACAACAACACGGGCACGGTGGAGTCGCCGGTGACCGCGCTGGCGGACCTGGCGATCACGAAGACGATGTCGCCGGCCGAACCGGTGTCCGGCCAGGCGGTGACGTACACGCTGACGGTGAAGAACAACGGCCCGTCCGACGCGCGGCTGGTGGAGGTCACCGACGAGCTGCCACGCGGCCTCACCAACGTGACCGCGACCGGTGGCTCCTGCATCATCCTGCCGCCACTCGCCCCCGGCGCACCGGACGCTCCGGAAGCCGGCACAGTCCAGTGCGGTACGACGGTGCTCGCGGAAGGCGCGACCATCAAGACCACGATCCACGCCACCGTGGTGCCCGGATTCAGCGGGACGCTCGAGAACATCGCCCGCGTCGGTTCCTCCACCTCTGACCCGGTGGTTCCGAACAACGAAGCGAAGGTCCGCGGCCGCACCAAACAGTCCGCGAACCTGAGCGTCAGCAAGTCCGCGTCGGCGGAGACGGTCGTCGCCGGACACACGCTGCGGTACACCATCGCCGTC
The DNA here is from genome assembly GCF_053611945.1 of Kribbella sp. NPDC054772. Lineage (NCBI taxonomy): Bacteria > Bacillati > Actinomycetota > Actinomycetes > Propionibacteriales > Kribbellaceae > Kribbella > Kribbella sp. NPDC054772. Next base: position 28,732 of record NZ_JBSHBJ010000039.1, read on the forward strand.
CACAACGAGGGCCCGTCGGCGGCGGTCGGTGTGGTCGTCACCGACGTGCTCGCGAACGGACTCCGGCTCACCAGCAAGCCGGAGTACTGCACAGCGCAGGGCCAGAAGGTCACGTGTGCGGTCGGCCGAATCGACCCGGGTACGACGGCACGGGTCGCACTGGACGTCCTGGTCGACACGACGTACGGCGGAACCTCGGTGACGAACGCTGCGACGGCGGAGTCGACCACGCCGGATCCGGACACGAACGACAACAAGAGCTCGGTCACGGTGAAGGTGACACCACCGCAGCCCGGCCGGCCGACGCCACCGCCGACCACGCCGCCAGGCACTCCGCCACCCACACCGCCGCCTACACCGCCAGCCACGCCGCAGAAGCCTGGCGGTGACCTCGGCGACAGCGGTAGCCCGGTCAGCGCGGGCCTCCTGCTCGCCGCGCTGGCTCTGATCACGGCCGGCATCGCAGTGGTCGCCGCGACGCGCTCCCGCCGTACGCGGTCCTGAAGGAACTCCGGCGCCCTCCAGTTGACGGACTGGAGGGCGCCGGGCTGTTTCTAGCCAGGGTTCAGGCCTTGCGGTCGTACAGGAGGCAGAGCGCGCCGCTCTCGGTCGCAGTGGAATCGGCGAGGGTCCACGACGACGCAGCGGTGGTCTCGTCGAACAGCGAGACTCCTCCGGCCACCAATTCCGGGCAGAGCGTGACGGACAGCCGGTCCAGTTCGCCGGCGGCCAGCAGCGCGCGGATGACGCTCGCGCTGGCCAGTACGACGATGTCGCCGCCTTCCTGCTCCCGCAGCTCCTTGACCGTCGCGACCGGGTCCTCGGTGGCCAGTCTGCTGTTCTCCCACGCTGCCTCGTCGAGAGTGGTCGAGAAGACCACCTTCTCCACCTGGTTCAGCCAGCGGGAGAACGCCCGGCTCTCCGCCGGTGCGGTCTCGTCGTCGGCGACCGTCGGCCAGTAGCCGCCGAAGCCCTGGTAGTTCTTCCGGCCGAGCAGCGCCGTGGTGGCGGGCTCGGTCACCCGGCTCATGTGGGCCAGCGCGCCGGGCGTGACCGCGTGCGGCGCGATCCAGCCCATGTCGTAGTCGCCGCCCGGGCCGTTCACCCGGCCGTCGAGGGAGAGGGAGATGTTGCCTACTACGGTCCTGCTCATGGTGGGCTCCTTGCTGGGTTGACGTATCTCGAACTCTGTCCTGCGGAGCCCATCCGGGTCGTCACCAGATCTGATGACATCCGGCCCGAGACCTGCTGGATGCGAAGATGACCGGCATGGGGGCAGTCATCAGTCCAGTTCTGATCAACCGCCAGGCTCAGCTCGACGCGCTGCGCGGGGCGTACGAGCGGACCCGGGATGGACAGCCGGCGACCGTGCTGGTCTCCGGCGAGGCGGGTATCGGCAAGTCCCGCCTGGTGGCCGCGGGGATCGAGGGGCTCGACGGGGATCCGCTGGTGCTCACCGGTGGCTGCCTGGAGCTCGGCGCGGACGGTACGCCATGGGTGCCGTTCATGGCGATCCTGCGCAACCTGTCGCGAGCGTGGGGCCCGGACCGGCTCGCCGACGCGCTGCCGTCGAGCGGGTCGGCGCTGGCAGGGTGGCTGCCGGAGCTGTCGCTTCCGGAGGCCCCGAGCGGGCCTGTCCGGCTGTTCGGTGAGGTCCTCGGTCTGCTGACCCGCGCAGCGGAGGAACGCCCGCTCGTGCTGGTGGTGGAGGACCTGCACTGGGCGGACGCGTCCAGCCGCGAATTGTTCGTCTATCTGGTCCGCAACCTCGGCTCTGCCGCTGTCCTGCTCATCGGCACCCTACGGACCGGTGAGCTGCCTGCGGGGCACCCGACGCGGCAGTTGCTGTCCGAGCTGGGGCGCCGTACGGAGGTCGTGGGGCTGGAGTTGGCGCCGCTGGATCGGCAGGGCGTGACGGCACTGCTGGCGGCTCTCGACGGGCGGCCGCCGGACGCGGTGGCCAGCAGCGAGATCCACCGCCGGTCCAGCGGCAATCCGTTGTTCGTGGAGGCATTGTTCGATTCCGGGCGGGCTTCGTCCGAAGGGCTGACCAGCCTGCTGCTCAGCCGGGTCGCCGATCTGTCGCCGTCGGCACGGAAAGTCCTCGCCACAGTGGCGGTCGCGGGTGACGCCGTACCGGATGAGCTGTTGGCGGAGGTGTCCGACGAGCCGGTCGACGACGCCGTGCGGGAGCTGGTCGAGCGGAACCAGTTGGCGGTGCTCGAGGCGGGCTACGCGATCCGCCACGACCTGATCCGCGAGGCTGTGTACGGCGCCTTGCTGCCGGGGGAGCGTCGACACCTGCACGCCCGGTACGCCGAGGCGATCGCAGCGGGACCGGAGCCGTCCGCGGCACTCGCAGAACACTGGACCGTGGCGCGCCAACCAGCGAAGGCACTGGTGGCGGCCTGGCGAGCTGCCGCGACCGCCGAGCGGCAGTACGCGTACGACGAGCAGCTCAACATGCTCGAACGCGTTCTGGCGCTGTGGCCCGACGTGGAAGGGGCCGCCGCCCTCATCGGGGTCGACCGCGCGACCGTCCAGGAACAGGCCACTACCGCGTCGTTCACGACCGGGCGCTCCCAGCAGGGCGTGGAGCATGCCACCGAGGCTCTGACGACGATCACCGAGCCGCTGCGCGTCGCAGCACTCCTCCGCCTCCGTGGCATGCTGCGGTGCCGGATCGACGGCTCAGGGAGCGACGACCTGCTGCGAGCCGTCGAGATGGTGCCCGAAGGGGCAGACATTGTGCTGCGGAGCAGACTGCTTTCGGCACTCGCGTTCACCGAGTTCGTCGGCACTCCGGGGCCTGGGATGGAACGGCACGCACAGCACGCTCTGAAGCTGGCCGAGAGAACCGGAGACGGTCAGGCGCTGGCCGAGGCGCAGTTGACCGTCGGCGGCATCACCCTGCATCTGGGTGGCGGACCAGCGGACGCACGGTCCCTGTTGCAGGCGACGCGGCGGACCGCCGAAGCTGTCCACGACCACCACACGTACCTGACCTCCCTGCAGTGGGAAGGCCAGGCGCTGACGGACTCCGGGGATCCGGAGGCAGCGATCGAGCTGCTCGAACTGGCCGAGCAGCAGGCCCAACGCTGGGGCCGGATGCGCGCCCGCGGCACGATGCTCGCGCAGAACCGGTCGATGGCCCTGCTCGTCCTGGGCCGCTGGGACGAGGCCCAGCAGGTCGCGTACGCCGCCCTCGCGGACGGCCCGTCGCCTTGGTACGCCGCGTGTCTGCGGATCGCGCTGGCCGAGATCGCCGTCGGACGGGGCAACTACGCCGAAGCTTCCGACCACCTGGCCGGAATGGTCGCTCCGCAATCCGGTGCGGCCAGTGAACTCTCGTTGCAGCGCTTGCCGATCGAGGTCGCGCTGGAGATGGGTCGTGGTGATCTGGCCCGTGCGGACGGTCTGCTCACCGAGACGGTCGCCGTACTCCCCGGCGGGGACGGGCTGGATCCGCGAGGCCTGGCACGGGTTGCGCTCGCCGCGGTCCGGTTGGAGCACGCCCAGCCGGGACGGCGACGACACGTCCCGCGCTGGTCGGACGACGTACGGCGCCGGTTGCCCGACGCGACCGGCTGGCCGGTCGTCGACGCGGCGACGCTGACCTGCGAGGCGTACGCCGTCGACACCATCGCGGCCTGGGACACGGCCGCCGACGGGTGGCGGTCGGCCAAGGATGTGCACGAGCTGGCCAGAGCGCTGGTCGGGGGCGCGGCGAGCGCGGTCCGGACGAACAACAAACCGGGTGCGCGGCGACGTCTCGAGGAGGCCCGTGAGCTCGCGGACCGGCTGGCAGCGGAACCATTGGTGGCCCAAATCAACGACCTCGCGCGGCGGGCCGGATTATCGGACTCGGCGGTCCGCGCGGAACCCACGGCGCTCGGGCTGACCGAGCGCGAGCTCGTCGTACTGCGAACCCTCGCGCGCGGCCTGTCCAACGCGGAGATCGCCCACGAACTGTTCGTCTCCCCGAACACGGTCGCGACCCACGTCGCCCGGATCCTGCGCAAGCTCGGCGTCGCCACCCGCACCGAGGCCGCCGCGGTCGCGCACCGCGCCGGGCTGAGCGCCTGACTGGGCCCCAGAACGCTGATCAGCAACGATTGCAACAAGGTGCAAGACCTTCGCGCAGGTCGGCGACCTCGGCTATAGTCAGCGCGATCTCGAGCTAATCGGGACACATCTGGAGGGGGAACTCCTATGAAACTGCAGCGCTTCGCGCTCGCATTCGCGGGGGCCGGCCTGCTGGCCGCCACCGTCGCTTCGATTCCGGCCGCCGCCACCGGCCAGGCCGACCCGAAGCCCTACCTGTCCAAGAAGGCCGCCCACCCGAGCTCGGTGAAGACGTTCGCCGGCGGTCCGTGCATCAACTACGTCGGCGTGCCGACCGCGGCGGGGACGATGCAGGAAATCGACGTGACGGCCGCCAAGCCGCCGCGCGCCGACGTCTGGGAGCCCTTCAAGTACGTCGGTTCCCGCGCGGACGCGACCTGGTACGGCGCCGTCAACGCGTCCGGCACCCAGTTCTACTACTACGGCCTGCTGCTGCAGGGCACGAGCCTGTACCGGCACACGACGTACCTGTCGAACGACGAGAACAAGCCGCCGGTGCCGACCTTCAAGCGGGTCGGGTCGGGCTGGGGCAGCTTCAAGGCGATCGCCACGTCCAACTACAGCGTCGCGCAGCCGCGGCACGCGTACCTGTACGGCCTGAACACCAACGGCAGCCTGTACCGCTACGCGATCGTCGGCGCCGGCTTCAAGGCGCTCGGTCCGCTCGCCGGCTTCCGCGGCTTCAAGGCGATGACAGTGATCAGCGAGACCGCGACGTACGACACGCTCCTGATGACGACGACGTCGGGTGCGCTCTACACCGTGCACATCCCGATCGCGGCCGGCGCCAAGCCGGTGCTGAAGCTGATCCGCTCCACCGGCTTCGCGCAGTACGAGTCGCTGGTGGCGCAGGGCTGTGGCACCCGCGGCGGCACGCTGCTCGTGGCGGTCGACAACGACACCAAGTCCGGCGACCAGTACGCGATGAGCAAGGCGAACGGCACGGCCACCGCGATGACGGGGTACGGCAAGATCCCGGGGGCCGTCTTCGACGGTGTCAACGAGGTCTCGATCACCACGCACTACGACCAGCTGGTCGGCGAGTAACACCCGCAGTACCCCGCAGCCGGGGACATCGCCACTCGCGGTGTCCCCGGGCGCGGCTATAGTCAGCGCGATCTCGGGGGCTAGTGAGATCTTTCCAGAGCAGACCCAATGAAGTTGCAGCGTTTTGCACTGGCGATCGCCGCGCCGGCCTGCTGGCCGCCGCCGTCGCGTCCGTCCCGGCCGCCGCCACCGGCCAGGCCGACCCGAAGCACCCGTTCGCCAAGAACGTGAACCCGAACATGCTCAAGGCGGCCGGTGAACCGTGCATCAGCGACGTCATGTCCCCGACCGTGACGGGTACGTCGCAGGAGACCCTGGCGATGCCGGGACGCCAGGTCCAGGCGTTCCAGGACACGCCGTTCAAGCTCGCCGGCAGCCGTGCGAACACGACCTGGTACGGCGCGGTGAACGCCGTCGGCACGCAGGTGTACTACTACTACGGGTTGCTCCTGCAGGGCGGCAACCTGTACCGGCACACAACTTACGTGCGGGACGGCGGTGACACCTTCACCTGGTCGCCCACCTTCAAGAAGGTCGGTTCCGGCTGGACCAGCTTCAAGTTGATCGCCACGTCGAACTTCAGCGTCGCCGCACCGCGGCACGCGTACCTGTACGGCCTGAACACGAACGGCAGCCTGTACCGCTACCAGATCGTCGGCGCCGGTTTCCGGGCGCTCGGTCCGATCCCCGGGTTCCGCGGTTTCAAGACGGTGACGGTGATCAGCGAGACGGCGACGTACGACACGCTGCTGATGACGACGAACGCGGGAGCGCTCTGGACCGCGCGCATCCCGGTCGCCGCCGGGGCGAAGCCGGTGATGAAGCTGATCCGCTCGTCGGGTTGGTCGGCGTACGAGTCGCTCGTCGTCCAGGGCTGCGGGACCCGCGGCGGTTCGCTGCTCGTGGCGGTCGACAACGACACGCAGTCCGGCTACCAGTTCGCGCTGAGCAAGACGAACGGCACCGCGACCGCGATCACGGCGTACGGCAAGGTCCCGGCCGTTTTCAACGTGGCCAGTCACGCGGCGATCACCACGCACTACAACCAGCTGACCGGCGAGTAGTCGTCGAATCCGATCATCCGGAGGCTCAGCCTCCGCGCCTCGGCAAGTACGGCGCGAAGGCGGTCCGGGTGGATATGATTGCCTTGGGCAACCGGTGCTATCTCGTGGGCGTACAGCGCCAGCGTCCCGTCGGCCTCGGCGAGCTCCCGTAAGAGCTCGCTGAGGGCGACGGCGTCGTTCAGTTGCGGTACGCCGCCCCGCCCGGTGTCGATGCCGCGCCCGGGAAACACCTTCGCGTCCCCGTGCACGACCGACGCCAACGCCGTACCGAGATCGGTCGTGCGCGGGCTCCCGGCCCGTAGGTGGTTGAACACCTCCAGCAGCACGGCATCCGTCGTCTCATCCCGCCGGCTGTTCGGGTACGCGAAGCTGCTCGCCGACGCACCCAGCGACCGCAACGCCGCCACACTGCCGGTGATCTCGGTCCGCAGGTACTCCACGGCGCCCAACTCCGCGATCGTCTCGTCGGCGTTGCGATGCCGGGCGCCGTGCGACCCGACGGAATGCCCGGCGGACAGTAGCCGCCGTACACCTGCCTGCTCCGCGTCGTCGAGCAAGTCCGCTTCCACGACGAAGAACGTCACGCGTGCCCCGGCCGCGTCGAACACCGGCAGCGCCTCCTCCCAGCCCGCGACGTGCCGATCGTCGAACGTCAGCAGGAGCGTCCCTGTCACGCGCGTACGTCGATCGACGTACGGACGGCTTGCGGATGCCCCGTCTTCGTGGTGACCCGAGCCGGAGCCACCAGCCGCAACTGGGTGCCGTCGGCGGTGACCCAGTGCGCCTGCACGTCCCCGTCGTACACCGTGATCGAGGGCGCCGTCACGTCAGGCCGGTCGGCGCCCTCGAACAGGGAGAACGTACCGGTCAGCTCCGCCGGGGCGATGTCCTGCATCGTCATCGACGCCGGACCCTCCAGCAGCTCCGCGACCAGCAGGATCCGGTCGTCCGTACGCTCCATCCGCAACGTCGGCCGATGATCGCCGAAGCTGATCGAGTCCACACTCCCGACCAGGTCCGCACCCGGCGTACGCACCCGGAACTTCTGACCGACCGCCACCGGCCCTTCCGAAACAGTCGCGCCGTCGGCGCCCGCGATCTCCAGTACCAACCGGAGTGACGAGACGGAGAACGCCTGTCCCGCCTCGATCTGATGCAGCCCGATATGCTCGTCACCGCCCGGCGACACGAAGCTCACCGACCACAGGACCTGGCTGCCGGACTGCACCGACGCGAACACGGCCGACGAGAAGTCGTGGTCGTCCTTCATCAGGTGCAGCTTAACGAACCGCGAGGGTCCCCAGGCCGGGTCCTCCGGCTCGCGCCAGTACCCCATCAGCGGGCGGCGCTGCAGCCAGTACTCGCCGACGCTCGCACTGCCCAGCGTCGCGTCCGAGCCGTGCCAGGTGGTCCCGACCACCGGCACCTGTCCCTCGAGGTAGCTGAACCGTTCCCGAACCACTCCTGTTGGCGTGTCCAGCAACCGCTCGACGACCGCGGCGGGCGCCTCGACGTCGACCAGCGCCGGTCCGGCCAGCCCGAGCGTCGGCGTGAGCGCCGGCAGCTCCGCGAACAATCCCCGGAAACCGGTCGCCTTCGCGAGCAGCGCGAGCAGGTCCGGCGTCCGCGCGGGCTCGTCCGTGTACACGCGGGCCATCGGACCGCTCAGCTGCCCGGTCCGCGAGTGCCACCGGCCGGCCAGGTGCCCCCACAGCCGCTCGACGATCCACCGCGCCCCGGCCACCGCCTGAGGTTCGTCGACGTACTGGACGATCGCGGCGATCGCCTCCATCGTGATGGTCCAGTACCCGGCGCTGTTGTACTCCGCGAAGCTCCCGGCCGCCTCGATCTGCTCCCGGAGCCGGCCGACCCGGCGTACGGCGTACTCGGTCAGCTCCGGGTCCTTCAGCAGCTGACCGGCGGCCAGGGTCACGAACGTGCCCTTCGCCGCGATGTTCGTGTAGCTCATCGTCACGTTGCGGCGGATGATCGACCGGGCCGCGTGCCCGAGCGCGACCCGCACCGCGGTACGGGTCTCCTCGGACAGCTGCGGCTCGTGCCGGAGCAGTACGAACGCCAGCTCCCGCCCGATGAAGTCCGCCCAGTTCCAGTCCGGCGGAACCATCCGGTCGAGCGGCTCTTCGTGGTAGTAGCTCCAGATCCCGTACGTCGGGGACGCGTCGTCGGCGTCCTGCTCCGCGAGCACGCGCAGCAGGATCTCCTCGGCGAGCGGCACGTCTGCGGCCGTACCCGACTCGAGCAGCACCAGCGCGTAGACCACGCTCTCCCGGTGCGGGTGCCGGACGCCGGTCCACATCCGGGTGTGGATCGGGTTGTACTTCGCGTCCTGCGCGATCAGCCCGGCCGCCGCGTCGTACGCCTGGTCACCGGCGACCCGGGCCAGCCGGATCAGCTCGGTGTCGAATCGGTCGTTGGACTCGTGCACGATCTCGTTCCTCATCCTCGGGGCGTCCTAGCCGCCTGCGACTTCGGACGCCTTCTGCAGCTCCTGGCGGATCTTGTCGCCGCCCGAGCTCCTCCAGCGCTCGACGTACTCCTTCCAGGCCGACACCGGTTTGCGGCCGAGGATGATGTCGAACTCCACGTTCTGGCGTTCCTTCTCCAGTTGCGGGAACTTGCGCGAGTTCGTGTCCGAGAACAGCGTCTGCGCGAGGTCCATGGTTCCGTCGGCGGCGAGCTTCTTCTGCGCGGCGTACTCGAGCTGGACGTACCGCGGGTCGGTGGAGGACGCGACCACCGGCGGCGGTGCGGCCAGGTAGTTCAGGCCCAGGCTGCGCTCGTTCGTGAGGTCCTGGTTCAGCACGATCTTGGTGCCGTCGAGCGTGTAGTTGTGGCCCTCGACGCCGCTGGTCAGCAGCCGGTTCTCCGACGTACCGAACGGGGACGCGAGGAAGTCCGCGATCTTCAGCAGGGTCTCGGCGCGGTCCTTGTTCTTGGCCGGGATGACCGCGATGTTGTTGTTCAGGCCGCCCTTCCAGCCCGGCGCGCTGCCGCCGTCGTACCCGGCGACCGGGAACATCCCGATCTTGTCGACCGGTACTCCTTGCTGGGTGAGGCTGACCCAGGCGCTGTACGTCCCGCCCAGCAGGGCGGCCTTCTTGCTGCCGAACCACTGCTGCCACTGCGACGGCGGTGCGGCCGCCATGTCCGGATTCACCAGACCGCCGACGACGATCTTCCGGGCCGACTCCAGCGCCTGCTGCTGGTGCTCGTGCTCGATCATGTTCACCATCGAGCCGCCGGACTGCTGCCATCCGGCCGGGATCGCGAGCATCATCCGGAGGTAGTCCAGCGGGCTGTTCGCGAACGCCCAGACACCGGCCTTCGGGTTGGTCGTTGCCTTGGCCAACTGGTAGAGGTCGTCGAAGTTCTCTACCTTCGCCTGGCCGCCGGCCTCCTCGATCAGGTCGGACCGGTAGTACAGGCCCCAGGCGGACAGCAGGCCGCGCGCGATCGGCAGCCCGAACAGCTTGCCGTCGAAGACGCAGGCCTCCCAGTAGCGGGTCGGGATGTTCGCCAGCGCCGGGTACTTCCGCACGTTCTCGCCGGACAGGTACGGCGTCAGGTCCAGCATCTTCGCGGCCAGGAACCGGTCCAGCGACGGGATCGAGTTGTTGATCTGCATGATGTCTGGGAAGTCGTTCCCGGCGCTCATGGTGGCGATCTTCGTGTTGAAGTCGTCGCCCGCGTTCACCAGCTGCATCTGCACAGGCGACCCGAGCCGCTCGTTGACTGTCTTCCAGAACACGTTGCCCGGCAGCCCGGGCGGTGCGGCGCCGTTCAGCTGCGCGAGCCCGGTGACCGGCTTCCCGTCACCCGGCGTCCGCCCCTTCCAGGCGTCCACGAGCGTCGTCGGGTACTTCGTGAACGCGTCGAGCAGACCCTGGTCGTTGCCGGGCAGATCCGGCGCCGGCAGTCCGGGGAAGCGGAGGTACTTCGGCAACGCGCCCGCCTTGCTCTGCGGCGAGTTCGCCTGCGGCGACGTACCACCGCCGCAGCCGCCCAGGGCTGCCATCGCGCCGAGGCCGGCACCGAGCTTCAGCAGGTCCCGTCGGGACAGGCCTGAAGTCATGATTTCTCCTTGTGGTGAAGGTGGTTCAGCCCTTGACGGCGCCGGTCAGGGCACCCTTGGCGAAGTGCCGCTGGAGGAACGGGTAGACGAGGAGCACCGGCACGATGGACGCCACCAGGACGGCCATCTGGAGTGCGGGTTGTGGCGGCAGCGCGTCGACGTTGACCTGGTCGCTGCCGATCCGGGTGTTGTTCACGACGTACGTCCGGAGCACGTACTGCAGGGTCCACTTGGACTGGTCGTTGATGTAGAGCATCACGTTGAAGAACGCGTTCCAGTAGCCGACCGCGTAGAACAGGCCGACCACCGCGAGCACCGCCTTCGACAGCGGCAGCACGATCAGCCGGAAGATCGCCCACTCGCCGGCGCCGTCGATCCGGGCGCTCTGCAGCAGCTCGTCCGGGATGCCCATGAAGAACGCGCGGACCACGATCACGTTGAAGCCGCTGAGCATCGTCGGCACGATCAGCGCCCATAGGGTGTCGATCAGCCCGAGCTGCTTGACCATCAGGTAGCTCGGGATCAGGCCCGGCGAGAACAGCAGGCTGAGCAGGACCAGCATCAGCATCCAGCTCCGGCCGACCATCGTTGGCGAGGCCAACGCATAGCCGAGCAGGGTGCTGACTGCCATCGAGCACAGCGTCCCGACCGCGGTGACGAACACGCTGACCAGCAACGCGCGCGTTACCACACCGCCGGAGAAGATCGCGTGGTACGCCTCGAACGTCCACTCGCGCGGCAGCATCACCAGGCCGCCGGTCCGGTTTACGTCGTCCTGACCGGCGAAGCTCGTGGTCACCACGCCGACGAACGGGAACAGTACGAGGAAACAGCAGACCGTCAGCGCGACCCCGCGGAAGGTGCGGGACATCAGCCCGGGCAGAGGTTGTCCGTTCCTCATCGCTGGTACACCCCCGCCTCGCCGAAGAGGTGGGCGATCTTGTTCGCGCCGAAGACCAGCGCGGCACCGACGAGGCCCTTGACCAGGCCGACCGCGGCCGCCGTACCCCAGTCCCCGTTGACGATTCCGTTGTTGTAGACGTACGTGTCGAGAACCTCGCTGGCCTGCTGACCGACGGCCGGCTGCTGCAGGATGATCTGCTCGAACCCGACCGTGAGCGAGTCGCCGAGCTTCAGGATCAGCAGCAGCACGATGATCCCGCGCAGACCCGGCAGCGTCACGTGCCAGAGCTGGCGCCACCGAGACGCGCCGTCCACGGCCGCCGCCTCGTACTGCTCGACGTCGATCCGGGACAGTGCGGCGAGGAACAGGATCGTCGCCCAGCCGCTGTCCTTCCAGACCACCTGGCTGGTCAGCAGCGTGAAGAACGCGTCCGGGTTGCCGACCACGTTCAGTACGCCCCAGCCCTGCTGGCGGAGGAACTGGTTGACCATCCCGCTGCCGCCGAGGATTTGCTGGAACAGTGAGACCACGATCACCCAGGAGAGGAAATGCGGCAGGTACAGGATCGACTGGACGAGCTTCTTCACGCGCTCCGAGAGCAGGCTGTTCAGCGCCAGCGCGAGCAGGATCGGGATCGGGAACACGAACACGGTCTGGATCAGCGACAGCACCAGCGTGTTCCGCAGCGCGGTCAGGAAGTCGCTGTCGCCACTGACCAGGACCGAGAAGTTGTGCAGCCCGGCCCACTCGCTGCCGCGGAACCCGAGGAACGGCAGGTAGTCCTGGAAGGCGATCACGTTCCCGAGCAGCGGCAGGTAGTGGAACACCAGCAGCAATAGCATTCCGGGCGCGGCGAACAGCAGCAGCATCCGGTCCCGCCGGATCCGGGCGGCCAGGCTCAGCCGGCGCGCACGCGCCGGCGGACCGGCGGACGCGGACGGCGGAGATCCCTGATCAGCCCGCTGACCGGTCATCGTCATCGAGGTGCTCCGTCCGGGAAACAAAGTGGGAACGCGCTTTCCCGAAAGCTACGGTCCGCCGATCAACGATGTCAAGACCGAAGATTTGGTCGTAGCGCTACGAATTCAGCACGGCGTCACCCATCCCGAACTCACCCACGGGAAGCATTCCCGGACACATTCCCACCGCCATCACACGCGCCGGCCGGCGCGTGTGCGCGCTCGCCGCACGCGGGGGAGGGCGGGCCGCGACCGAGGCCGGACCGGCCGGGGTCGGCTCAGGCCCGTGGTGGTTCAGACCGGGGCCCGGGCGGGGCTGGCTCGGGCTGTGGTGGGCTCAGGCTGGGGTTGGGTCGGTCGTGGAGGTGCGGGGTGGCGTGCTGGGGCCGATGTGGACCTCGGGGGCCGAGCGGGGTACGCCGGCAACGGCCGGGCCGAGGGCGGCGTCGACGGCGGCCGCGCCCATCTCCTCGAACGGTGAGCGGACCGTGGTCAGCCAGTCCTCCTCGCCGAACGGGTTCACGCGCCTCCGCCCGTACCCGGCGAACGCCAGCTGCTCGGGGACGGCGTACCCCTGCGAGCGCAAGTGCTGGATCGCCCCGAGCGCGACCTCGTCCTCGGTGCAGAAGAGCAGCTCGGTCTCCCGCCCGTCGGCGAGGTAGGCCGCGGCCGCTGCGGCACCGCCCCGGAAGCTCCGCTCGGCGGGATAGACGCGGCTGTCCGGCAAGGCGACACCGCCGGCCGACAGGCCCGCGCGGAAACCGTCCAGCCGGTCTTGCGCGGACGGCACGAGCGGATCGGCCTTGAACACCACGAAGTCGCGGTAGCCAAGCCCCAGCATCGCGGTGGCGAGGTCCTTCGCGCCGTCGAAGTCCGGCGGGCGGATCGCCAGCACCGGCTCCGACGGCTCGCCGACGATCACCACCCGGCCGCTCTCCCGCTCGAACTCCATCAGCTCCTGCAGCAGCATCGAGCCCGCCGTCGGCGTGGTGTCGCGTTTCCGCACCAGGATCAGCGCTTCCGGCCGCTGCCGGCGCAGGTCGTGCACGAGGCTGCGCTCGCGGTCGGTGTCGCCCTCGGTGGACAGCAGGTTGAGCACGTACCCGCGGCGGGCGGCCTCGCCGGGGGGGCCCCCCCCCCGACCGGCGGCCTACAAGTGGCGGCCTGTCCCCCCCCCCCCCCCCCGGACGGGGGGGGGGGCCCGGGGGGGGGGCGCGGGGGGGGC
>NZ_JBSHBJ010000039.1:42158-76746 GCF_053611945.1 Kribbella sp. NPDC054772
ACGGAGTCCGGAAAAGCCGGAAGGGGGGGGCCCCCCCGGCCCCGCCCCGCCCGACGCCCGGGCGAAGAACTGGTCGCGAATGTCCCCGACCACCAGCGCGATCGCGGGGTAGCGGCCGCGGGCGGTCGCCTGGGCGGCGAGGTTCGTGGTGTAGCCGACCCGCTCGGCCGCGGCCAGCACCCGCTGCCGGTACTCGTCGGCGACCTGCCGGGCACTGCCGTTCAGCACCCGGGACGCGGTCGACGGCGACACGCCGGCCTCGCGGGCGACATCGGCCAGTCGGGTGGTCACCTTCGGTTCGTTCGGCACGCCGACATGATATCCGCACAGGCGGGACAGCGCTGTCCCGATGCTTCTGCCCGGTCGAGGCGTCGATTCCCCGCGCTAATCGAGCATCTCGGAAATTACGGCGGGCAAGCGCTTGCCCAGATTGGTGCGATCGGCTAGCGTCCGGGGCCTCAGGTTTCCGGAACCCTCCCTCCCACGCTCGGTCAGGAGTTTCGATGAATCCACGCCCGTTTCGCCGCCGCTCGGCCGGCCTGATCACCGCCGCGGCGCTGCTCGCGGCCTCGCTCACCCCACTCACTCCACTCACTGCCGCCGCCGTCGGTCCCGATGCGGTCGCTGTCCTCGGCAGCACCCCGTCGTACTCCGGAGTCGTCCGGGCCTGGCCGGGGGACGCCGACAAGGACCCGGCACACGCCAGTACCGAGAAGGACGGCCGGCAGTGCTGGCAGCTGTCCGACGACCCGTACGTCCGCTACCTGTACGTCGACGTTGCGGCCGCGGCGATCCCGGCCGGCGCGGACCGCGCGCTGGTGACCGTCGACTACTACGACGCGGGTGCCACGAACATGGACGTCCAGTACGACGGCGTCAGCAACCCGTTCACCGGCTCGGCGAACCAGCCGCTGACAGGGAGCCGGACCTGGACGTCGCACACGTTCGAGCTGTCGAAGATCAAGTTCGCGAACCGGTCGAACGGCGCCGACTTCCGGCTGGACGTGAAGTCCGCCGCGGGCGCGATGCCCGACGTCTGCATCAGCCGCATCGCCGTGACGTTCACGGATCTTCCGCAGTTGGCGATCACCAACCCGGATCTCGTGTTCCGCCAGGGTGCGACCAGCCTGCAGTTCGCGACGCTCGCGTCCGCGGTGGACTACACGATCGGCGACGAGTACGGCGTCTCGCTACGGACCGGACGGGTGACGCCCGACGCGACCGGTCACGCGTCGGTACCGGCGAACGACCTAGGCCCGGGGTACTACACGTTGACGTTCTCGGGTGCGATCGGCGGTGAGCCGCTGAGCCGCTCCACCTCCTTCGGTGTCGTCACGCCCGGGCCGAAGGTCCGGGACCCGTTCTTCGGCGTCGACACGCACTTCGGGCACTACACCGGCTTCGAGGACGGGCTGGCGCAGGCGATGGCCGACGTCGGCTGGGCGCAGACGCGCTCGGACATCAGCTGGTCGGCGGTCGAGACCGCGCCCGGGACGTACAACTTCGCGTCGTACCCGTTCGACGCGCGCGCCCGCCAGGCCAAGGCGCTGGGTCTCTCGCCGATGGGGAACCTTGCCTACAACAACAAGTTCTACGACGGCGGCCGGACACCGAGTACGCCGGAGGGCCTGGCCGCGTTCGGCCGGTACGCGAAGGCGGCGGCGCAGTTCTACGCGCCGGTGACGAACGACTTCGGCATCTACAACGAGTTCAACGGGACCGGGTTCAACAACGGGGCCTGCGGGATCACACCGGCCTGCTACCTGGACATGCTGAAGGCGGTGTACGCCCCGATCCACGAAGGCAATCCGAACGCGAACGTGATCGGCCCGGTGACCGCGGGGATCGACAAGACCTGGCTCGACCAGTTCTTCGCGCTCGGCGGACTGGAGTACGTCGACTCGTTCGCCGCCAACATGTACGGCTACTCGAGTCTCGGCCCGAACACGAACCCCGAGAAGACCGTCCTGACCAAGGAACTTCCCGCGCTCGTGCAGCAGATCCACACCCTCGACGGCGGCCGGAACATCCCGGTCTGGATCACCGAGAACGGCTGGCCGACGCACACCGCCGGCTCGACCGAACCGCAGCAGGCCGACGACCTGATCCGTGCCCAGCTGCTGGCCAAGGCCGCCGGCGTCACCAAGTACCTGTGGTACGACGCGATGGACGACGGCAACGATCCGGGTGAACGCGAACACCGCTTCGGGCTGTTCCGGCGGCCGAATGACGGGGTCCTCGGGGTGGCACCGAAGCCCGGCGCGATCTCGAACGCGGCGCTGATCCGGATGGTGTCGGGCAAGACCCAGCAGGCCCGCGAGGACCTCGGCTCGGCGACCGCCTACAGCTACCCGTACGTCGGCGGCGGCGAGACGACCCGGGTGCTCTGGTCGACGGGGTCCGAGCAGGTGCAACTGACCGCGGACCGTCCGTTCCGGCTGACCGACCAGTTCGGGGCGGCCCGGACGATCACGCCGCACGACGGCAAGGTGACGTTGACGCTTGACGCCAGTCCGGTGTTCGTGAGCGGCGCGGTGCGGCATGTCGCGGCCGCGCAGTCGCCGCTCGGCATCTCGGTCGGGGCGAGCGCGGTCGCGGGTGACGACGTACCGGTGACCGTCACCGCGGATCGGACCAAGCCCGGGACCGGTCTCCCAGCGAAACTCGTGGCCGGCGGTGCGGAACTGGTGACCGCGCCCGGGAGGAAGACGTCGGTCACCGTACAGTTGCCGGCCACAACCGTTCTGGGCGAGCGGTCGGTAGCAGTTGCCGTCAGTACCGAAGACCGGCAACTGGTGGCGAGCCTGCGCTCGGCGACGACCGTGGTCGAACCGCTCCTGGTGAGCGCGGAGCCGGTCATCGGCGACGGATACGGCCTGAAGGTCACCCTCACCAACAACCGCTCACGTGCCGTCACCCCGACCGCGATCCGGTACGCCGTAGGCGCAGTCAGCGGATCGGCTTCCGCCTCCGAGATCCCGGCGCGCGGCACCGCGACCGTGACGCTTCCGGTCAGTGCGGTGAGCCTCTTCGACAACGTGGCTTATCGGGTGATCGTGGACGCGAAGACGCTCAGCGGGACGGTGTCGTACTCGCCGATCGAGCCGAACGCGGCGCAGACGCTCGCGCCGATCGACCTCGACAAGCAGAGCAGGTTCGTCGCGATCCGCGGCGGGACCCGGACCGGCCCGGCCGATCTCGGCGGGACCGTGCGGTTCACGCACACCCCGTCGTCGCTGGTGGTCGACGCGAGGATCACCGACGACATCCATTATGGTGCCCGGAGCAACGACCTGCTCTGGCAGACCGACTCGATCCAGTTCGACACGTACGACCGGTTGCCGACGGTGCTCGGCGGTCAGCGCGTCGAGATCGGCGCGGCCCTGCTCGACGGCGGCCCGGCCGTGTACACGTTCGCCGCACCGACCGGCCAGAACCTCGGCCCGACCCCCGGTGCGACCGCCGACATCACGCGTACGACCGGGGTCACGACGTACCATCTCGTGATTCCGTGGACCTCCCTGGGCTTCACCGGTCCACCGGCCGGCGTTCTCGGGCTCTCGTTCCTTGTCAACGACGACGACTCCGGCGTGAACGGCGACGCCCGCAAGGGCTGGCTCGAATGGGGCGCCGGCGTCGGCAGCGCGCCGAAGAACCCCGCGCTCTTCCGTACTGCGCAGGTCGTCGGATGAGGCGCGCACTGGTCGCCGTACTGGCGCTGGCCGTGGGGGCGTTGGGCCTGCCAACGCTCCCGGCACGGGCCGACGCCACGCCCGACCTGTCAGTGCTGAATCCGAGCCTGCTGTTGACTCCCACCACGGCGAACCTCGAGTTCGGTACCACCGGTGCCACGATCTCGATCGTGATCACGAATCCTCAGGGACAGACGGTCCGTACCGCATCGGTCGCGGGCGGCAGCGATGCGCAGCTGGCGGTCGGTGATCTCGGTCCGGGGTACTACACGCTGAAGTTCTCGAGCGTCGTCAACGGGCAGACGCTGACCCGGACGACGTCGTTCGGGATCGTCACGCCCGCACCGGCCGCCCGGGACCCGTACTTCGGCATCGACACGCACTTCGGGCACTACAAGGCACTCGAGGACGGGCTGATGAACGCGCTCGGCACGATCGGGTACGCGCACGTCCGCAGCGACCTCAACTGGTCGCTGATCGAGAAGACGCCGGGGGTGTACGACTGGGCGGGGTACAGCTTCGAGGCGAAGGCGCAACAGGCGGCGAGCCTCGGGATGGCGCCGCAGGGAGTCCTTGCCTACAGCAACGCCAACTACGACGGCGGGAAGACACCGAGCTCCGCTGCGGGACTGGCTGCGTTCGGCGCGTTCTCGAAGGCGGCGGCCGCGCACTACCGGGGCGAGGTCGAGGACTTCAACGTCTACAACGAGTTCAACGGGACCGGGTTCAACAACGGCGCGTGCGGTACGACGCCGGCGTGCTACGTGCAGATGTTGCAGGCGACGTACGGGCCGATCCACGAGGGCAACCCGGACGCGAACGTGATGGGGCCGATCACATCGACGATCGACGACGCGTGGAACAGTGGGTTCCTGGCGGCCGGTGGGATCAACTACATCGACACGTTCGCCACGAACGTCTACGGCTACGCGCTCGAAGGGGCCAACACGATCCCCGAGCACACGCTGCTGGTGTCGAAGCTGCCCGCACTCGTCCAGCAGGTGCGGCAGGCCGCCGGCGCGCGGAAGGTGCCGGTGTGGATCACCGAGAACGGGTGGCCGACGTACGCGCCCGGATCGACGGAGCCGCAGCAGGCCGACAACCTCGTTCGCGCGCAGGTTCTGGCGAAGGCCGCCGGCGTCGACGTCTTCTCGTGGTACTCCGCGATGGACGACGGCACCGACCCGGCGAACCGGGAGCACCACTTCGGCCTGTTCCGGCAACCGGTGGACGGAGTGGCGGGCGTCGCCCCGAAGCCGGGCGCGATCACCAACGCCGTACTGATCCGGGCCGTCGGCGGCAAGACCCTCGGCGCCCGTGAGGACCTCGGCTCGTCGACTGCGTACTCCTATCCGTACTCCGGCGCGTCGACGACCCGGGTGATGTGGTCGACCGGTAGCGAGAACGTGACGCTCCGGGCGTCCGGACCGCTGACGATCACCGACGAGTACGGCGGGACGCGGACCCTGACGCCGAGCAACGGGTCCGTCGTACTCACACTGACCGCGAGTCCTGTCTACGTAACGGGAGCTGCATCGTGAACGTGCTGGTCGAAGGGGCGTATGCGACGTACCCGCACAACAACGGCTATTGGCACGGTGGTGTCGCGTTGGTGCGGGAGAGCGGGCGGGGGTTCGAGGTCGTCGGGGTGGGACTCGACGGGGCGGACCAGGTGGTGTTGCTGGAACTCGAAGGTGACGGCGCACCGCCATGGATCGACATCGCGTCGGAGTCGGAGACGTTGATCGCGCCGTGGCAGAACCGGCTGGTACTGAAGGAGTTGCGGGAGGCCGGGGCGGCGCGGGTCGCGTACACCCCGCCGGACGGGTCGACGATGGACGGGCTGGTGGGGGTGTCCGCGGACGGGCGGCGCGCCGTCAGCGTTCTGACCGCGGGGGAGGAGCGAACGCTGGTCGAGATCGATCTGGCGTCGGGTACGGCGGAGCCGCTGGTCAGCGTGGATTGGTGGGCGAACCATGCCCATTACTGTCCTGCCGACGAGCAGTGGGTCGCCTTCTCGCACGAGGGTTCTGCCACCACGATCCATGACCGGGTCTGGGCGTATCACCCGGTCCACGCCCCCAAGGGCATCGCCGTCGCCGACCAGTTCGCGATGTCCACCGAGCCCGGCCGACCCGTTGCGGTCGGGCATGAGCGGTGGATGTTCCATCGGCCCGGTCTGCTGGTGGTCGCGTACGGCGAGAGTCCGGTGGGGCCGCGTGGTCTGTGGGAGGTCCTACCGGATGGGGCGGCCCGGTTGGTCAGCGCGGGCGACCGGGACTGGCACTGCGGCATCAGCCGCGACGGCCGATGGGCAGTCGTCGACACCAGCGGACCCGCAGACACTGCCGGCCGAGGCTGGCACAACGCCGACCACCACTCCTCGATCGTCGCCATCGACACCCGAACCGGCGAACGCACCACCCTCGCCACCACCACCCACGAAA
Organism: Kribbella sp. NPDC054772; assembly: GCF_053611945.1. Taxonomy (NCBI): domain Bacteria; kingdom Bacillati; phylum Actinomycetota; class Actinomycetes; order Propionibacteriales; family Kribbellaceae; genus Kribbella; species Kribbella sp. NPDC054772. The sequence goes on from NZ_JBSHBJ010000039.1 coordinate 48,298, forward strand.
CCCATCCCTACCACCCCCACCCCTCCGTCACCCCGGACGGCCGGTCGGTGGTCTTCAACCACATCGGACCGACCGCCCGAGGGGCGGCCGTCGTAGACCTGCCGTCCAACGCCGACTGGACTTGAGAGGCCAGGTTTTGAGGCTGGCCGCGGCGGTGCCGTTCTCGGCGAAGAACGTGACGCCGCGGCTGGTCGGGTCCGCGAAGATCTGGTCCGTGAGCTCACCGTTGACGAGGTCGAGCGGCACACCCTTCACATCCGCGATGGACGAACTGAAATCGACCGCCCAGGAGTGCACATGGGGACTCCTGTCAGCGGTCGAGGGTCCAGAAGTGGGCGTTGGGTGGTGCTTCGACGTGCCAGGTAGGCGGTGTGGTCGGGTAGACGCGGGTGCTGAGGACACGGCCGGCACTGGTGAAGACCTCGAGCACCGAGCCGTCGAGGAAGATCCGGGCGGCGGGACGCCCGGACGAAGGATCGAACGCGTCGGACACGCGCATCCGGTCGCGATGGGCGTACGGCGAGAGGCTGGCCTCGGTGCGGTCGATCGTCAACATGTCGGCGGTCAGCTCGATCACCACTCGCTCGTGCTCGCCGAAGCGGATCACCACCTGCCCCGATCCTTCCGGTACGGCGATCTCGCACTGCGGGCCCGTCGTACAGCCGTCGGCCGGTACGCCGGGGCCGGTGCGGAGCGAGTCGACCGTCGGAACCGGCGCGCTCCGGACCGACGAGTCGGCGCCGAGCCAGACGGCCCGAGGCAGCGAGATGACTCCTGCCCAGCCGTCCCACCCGTCGCGGTCACGCCCCTCGGTCAGCCACCCGAACAGCAGCGGCCCGAACCGGCTGTCGCGCATCGCCGACGCGGCGTAGAAGTTCGTCCCGTGATCGACGCGCCGCGGCACCGCCGGCGCGTCGACGTCGAACGACAGCACCTCCGCGGGACCTGCCTCCGGCGACCAGGATGCGACCACCGCGATCCGGCGGCCGTCGAGCGTCAGCAGCTGTGGGCACTCCCAGGCGGCGCCGGTGTCCTCGCCGCCCGCGACACCGCGGGGCAGTTCGGCGAGCGGGCCGGCGTACGTCCACTCCTGCAGGTCGTTCGACCGGTAGAGCGTGATGCTCGCGCCCCGGTCGGTGTACCCGGCACCGACCGCGAGCCACCAGCTCCCGTTCTCCGTCCAGACAAAGGGATCGCGGAACATGAGCGCGTCGTCCACCGGATCCGGGACCACCTGCCGCGCCGGTCCGAACGACGCGCCGCCGTCCTCCGACACCGCGGTCAGTACGGACTGGTAGGGGCGTTCGTCGATCCGGCCGGAGTAGAACGCCCGGATCCGCCCGTCGTCGAGGATCGTGTTGCCGGACCAGCAGCCGTCGGTGTCCGGCCCGCCCGGCTGCGGCGTCATCGCCGGGCGGTGCACCGTCCAGCGTACGTAGTCGGTCGAGGTCGCGTGCCCCCACTCGACCGGCACGTGCATGTCCACGGTGGACCGCGACTGGAAGTACAGGTGTACGTCGTCTCCCACCTCGATCGGTCCGTTCGGGTCGTTCAGGTACCCGCGCGACGGGCGGACGTGGTACGCCGGGCGGAGATGCGCGACGGCACCGATCGTTCGCGGGTCGGACCGGGTCTGGGTCACCGTGATGCTCCTGCCGTGATGCCTGCGATGAAGTACCTCTGGGCGAAGACGAACAGCACTACGCTCGGCAGAATGGCCAGCACGACGCCGGCCAGCACCACCGAGATCGAACCGGTGCCGAGGTTGCCCTGCAGCCCGACCAGCCCCAACGGCAGCGTGAAGTTGTCCTGGGTCTGCAGGAAGATCAGCGGCCGGTAGAACTCCGCCCAGAAGCCGGAGAAGTTCAGGATCGCGAGCGTCGCGATCGCCGGACCGGCCATCTTGGCGTAGATCAGCAGGAACGTCTGGAAGTGGCCGGCGCCGTCGATCCTGGCCGCTTCGCCGAGCTCCTTGGGCATCTGCAGGAAGTACTGCCGCATCAGGAAGGTCCCGAACGCGCTGCCGAGTGCCGAGACCACCAGCGAGAGCGGGCTGTCCGAGAGTCCGAGGTACCGGACGATCACGAACACCGGGATGATGATCGTCTGCAGCGGCACCATCATGGTGGCCAGGAAGATCCCGAAGATCACCGACCGGCCCGGGAAGGTGACCATCGCGAACGCGTAGCCGGACAGGGTGCAGGTGATCGTCTGGCCGACCACGATCAGCCCGGTGACGACCACGCTGTTGACGAAGAACCGGCCGATCGGGATCCGGTCGAACACCGCGCTGTAGTTGGAGAAGTCCGGGTGCAGCGGGAACCACTGGGGTGGGTTGCTGAACGCCTCGGCGGGGGTCCGCAGTGAGGTGGTGACCGTCCAGAGCAACGGGCCGAGGGCAACCATCGCGGCGAGCGCCAGGATCACCAGGCCGCTGATCCGGCCGATCCGGGCGAGGGTCGTGGTGGAGTGCGTCATTGGTAGAACACCAGCTTTCGTGCCGCGAGGAACTGCAGCCCGGTGATCGCCAGGATCGCCGCCAGCAGCACGATCGCGATCGCCGAGCCGTAGCCGAACTGCAGGTTCTGGAAGCCCTTCTGGTACATCGAGATCGTCACCGTCGTGGTCGCCGATCCGGGGCCGCCCTTGGTCATGATGTACGGCTGGTCGAACAGCTGCATCGCGTTGATCAGTGCAACGACCGCGGCGAACAGGATCGTCGGACTGATCAGGGGCAGCTTGATCCGCAGCAACGTGCGCACCGCGCCGGCGCCGTCGATCTGCGCGGCCTCGAGGACATCGGTCGGGACCGACATCAGTGAGGCGACGAAGAGCACGAACGTGAACCCGACCTGCTGCCAGACCGCGATCAGCACGATCGTGGTGGCCGCGCCGAAGCCGCTGGTCAGCCACGGCACGTTCGGGATGCCGAGCAGCCCGAGGTAGTAGTTGACGACGCCGAACTTGTAGTCGAACAGGTAGCCCATGAAGATCGACACGGCTGCCGTCGAGGCGAGCAGCGGCAGATAGAACGCGGTCCGGAACACCGTCCGGGCCCAGATCCGCCGGCGCTGGTTCACCAGCACGGCGAGCCCGAGCCCGATGGTGAGCTGGAGTACGACGATCGCGACCGCCATCCCGAGCGTCACACCGAACGACTTCAGCACCGGCCCGTCGGTGAACAACCGCTGGTAGTTCTCCAGGCCGACGTACCGCGGGTTCGAGATCACGTCCCAGGAGAAGAACGACAGACCCAGCGACGCGACGATCGGGATCGCGGTGAAGACCGCGACGAACAGCACCGACAACCCGATCATCGCGAAGCCGAACGGCGCCTCGCCGTGCGCGGCCGGATGACTGCGCCGCTTGACGACGGTCTCGCGCACCTCCGCGGTGACGGCGGTCATCAGCCGGCCCCCGCGGCCTTCTCGAGGTCGGACTGCAATCCGTCGAGCGCCGCCTTCGCGTTCCCGGACGAGATCGCCTGGGTGGTGCGCTGGTTCAGCGCGGTGGCGAGCGCGTTGTAGTACGGCGGGGCCGGGATCGGCGCCGTATCGGGATGCTTGGTCAGCGTGTCGTAGAAGACCGGCCAGTGCTTCGGCCCGGTCTTGGCGTACCGCGCGGCCGTCACCAGGGACTTGCGGCCGGGCGTGGTCACGTTGCCGGGGAACACCAGGTCGAACGTCTCCGGTTTCACCAGCAGCTTCAGGACCTCCCAGGCCAGGTCCTTCTTCTTCGACGACTTGAAGATCGCGTACCCGCCGGCGCCGAACAGGTGCCGCTGGCTCTTCCACTTCGGGAACATCGTCACGTCGAAGCTGCCGCTCTTCATCCCGGCGTTGGTCAGCCCGCCGGCCCAGAACCCGCCGCCGATCGACATCCCGATCCGGTTCGACGCGAACAGGCCTTGCAGCGTCCCGCCACCGCCGACGTCGGGCGACGGTGACAGGCCCTTCTTGGTCAGCTCGATCATGTAGTTCAGCGACTCGACGACCGCGTCGGAGTTGGCGGTCGGTGCGCCCCACTTCCAGCCGCCCTTGCGACCGGCGGCCGCCGCGTCACCGGCGTACGCCTTGCTCCACAACCAGTCGCCGCCGTCGTACTTGCCTTCCTCGAGGAGGTTGGCGTTGTTGGCGTACATGAAGGAGGTCCAGCTGCCCCAGAGGCGGACCACCCAGCCGAAGGCGTTGATGCCCTTGAACTTGGCGATCTTCGTCGCGGCCGCCTCGAAGTCCTCGAGCGTCCAGTCCTCGCTCGGCGGTACGACGCCGGCGCGCTGGAACAGGCCCGTGCTGTAGAACATGTTCCCCGCGTTGAAGCTGTCCGGCAGTTCCCACAGGTGACCCTGGTACATCATCGACTCGACCAGGGCGGGGTGGATGTCGTCGAAGTACTCCTGCAGGGCGGACAGGTCCTTGGTGACGTAGTCGTCGAGCGGGACCGCGAGCTCCTTGGAGGCCATCAACTGCAGTCCCTCGGTGGCGACGCTGATGATGTCCGGCGGGGTGCCCGCGGCGATCTGGGTGAGCACCTTGGCCAGGAAGTCGTTCCAGTCGGTGCCGTTGATCGCGGAGATCTCGAATTTGATCGCGGGGTCCAGCTTGCTGATCTGCGGTTGCAGCCTGTTCTGCAGTTGCGTGGCCTGCGCCTGTTCACCGAAGTACAGCATCTTGAGCGACTTCGAGGAGCCGCCGCCGCTGTCGTTGCTGCACGCGGCCAGATCGGCCAGGGCGGCCAGCCCGAGGCCACCCGCACCGGCCTTCAGCAGGGTGCGGCGGGCGAGCGGGAAACCGGGCGGATGGATTCGGTTCATGGGGATTCCTCCTTGACCGCTGGGCGGCCCGGCGTGCCGCCCAATACGTATTGACCCGGGACCGTAGCAGCGGTGTACGGTGGTGCGCAATACGTATTGGTGCCTGCTCTGGTATGAATACTGCGGTCGCCAACCGTGAAGGGGAGCCCATGGCGAAGCAATCGGCGGACCGGCCGAAACGGGTCACGATGACCGATGTCGCGCGGCGTGCGGGCGTGTCCCAGCCGACCGTGTCGTTCGTGCTGAACGACCGCCGCGACGTCGCGGTCGCGTCCGAGACCCGGCGCCGCGTGCTCGAGGCCGCCGCCGAGCTGAACTTCGTGCCGAACCGGGCCGCGCAGCAGCTGCGCTCGAACCGATCGTTCACGATCGGCGTGGTCACCAGCGGGATCGTCTCCCAGCCGTACGCCGGTCTGATCGTGCTCGGGATCCAGCAGGTCGTGCAGCCGGCCGACTACGTCTGCATGGTGGTCGACACCACCGACGACCCGGAGGAAGGTGACGCCGCGGTCGCGAGCCTGCTCGCGCAGGGCGTCGGCGCGATCCTGTACGCCTCGCCGTCACCGAAGCCGTTGCACCAGAGCCCGCGGCTGAACGGGATCCGGACGATCTTCATCAACTGCTGGCCGGAGGAGGGCAAGGCCGACACCGTCCTGCTCGCCGACGAGTACGCCGGTGGCCGGGCGGCGGCCGCGGCGGTGTTCGAGCGGGGGCATCGCGAGGTAGCGTTCCTCGGGGGCCCACGCAACGAGTACGCCTGCAAGGAACGGCGGCGCGGTTTCGCCGACGCCGCCCGGGCGGCGGGTCTGCGGCCGGCCGACCTGCTGCACCGGTACGGGACCTATCAGATCGGATCGGGGTACGACCTGGCGACCGAGGCAGTCGCCGAGCACGGGTCGACCGCGCTGGTCTGCGGGAACGACCGGATGGCGATCGGCGCCATGCTCGCGCTGCACGACCTGGGGCTGAACTGCCCGAAGGACGTCAGCATCGTCGGCTTCGACGACCAGCCGGACGTCGCGGACCAGGTGCGGCCGCGGTTGACGACCGCCGCGTTGCCGCATCTGCTGCTGGGACGCCGGGCCGGCGAGCTGGTCCTGGCCGGGCCGGAGGACGCGCCCGAGCGGGTCGTGATCGGGTGCGACCTGATCGAACGCGACTCGGTCGGGCACCCGCCCCGACGTACCCCTCGACCGAGGCAGCGCGCATGAGCCTGCATTGGCGGCCTTCGCAAGGGTTCGTCGGAGACGTGATCCCGTTCAGTCATGACGGGCGGGTCTGGTTGTTCTACCTGCTCGACCTGCGGCCCGACGATCCGACGGCGGGGGAGAGCGGGATGCCGTGGGCGTTGGTGTCGACGACCGACTTCGTGCACTACACCGACCATGGCGTCGTACTGCCCGGTGGCGATCGCGACGCGGAGGATTTCGACTGCTACACGGGCAGTGTGGTGTACGACGGCTCGCAGCTGCATCTGTTCTACACAGGCCACAACCCGCGGCGGCGCGGTCTCCAGTTGGTGTGCCATGCGACGAGTGACGGCGATCCGACGCGGTGGACCAAGCGACCCGAGCTGACCTTCGGCGCACCGGACGGCTTCATACCGCAGGACTGGCGTGATCCCTTCGCCTACCGCACCGCGGTCGATGAGCCCTGGCAGATGGTTCTGGCCGCTCGGTACGACGACGCACCGAATCGCCGCTGTGGCGTCGTCGCGAGATTGACGTCGACCGATCTGGAACAGTGGACGCTCGCGGAGCCGCTGTGGGAGCCGCACCGGTTCATCACGCAGGAGTGCCCGGACGTCTTCCAGTGGGGCGACTGGTGGTACCTGGTGTACTCCGAGTTCACCGACGCGTTCCAGACGCGGTACCGCGTTTCGCGTGGCCCGGACGGCCCGTGGCTCGCGCCGGGTCGGGACACGGTCGACGGGCGCGCGTTCTACGCGGCCAAGTCGGTCGAGCACGACGGGCGGCGCTTCTTCATCGGCTGGATCCCCACGAAACAAGGGGATGCGTGGCAGTGGGCCGGAGATCTCGCCGTCCTCGAAGCGCATCAGGAGGCCGACGGGACGCTGGCGTTCGGGCTGCCCGCGGAGGTTGTCGCGGCGTACTCCGAGGTGCAGCAGGTGAAGCTCTCCGGTGACCCGGGGCGCGGGGCGATCGATCGGTACGCCGCCTGGGTGGGCGACGTGGCGCCGGCGGAATGCCTTGTGTCGCTGACCGTTGACGTGGACGCGGGGACGCAGTCGTTCGGGGTGCTGATCCATGCGAGCGCGGATGGCGAGGACGCCACGATCGTGCGGCTCGAGCCGCAGCGGGATCGGGTCGTGCTGGATCGCTGGCCGCGTGGCCGGACCGGGCCGGCGCAGTGGCAGGTGCGGGGCGACGTACCGCAGGAACTTGAAAGGGCTTGTCCGTTGCCGCCTGGCCGGCACGCGGTGCAGGTGCTCCTGGACGGACCGACCGGGCAGGTTGTGGTTGACGACCGGGTCGCGCTCAGCTTCCGGGTCGAAAGCGCCGAGGGCGCCGGGCATCTCGGGCTGTTCGTGACGGACGGCGGCTTCGAGCTGATCGACTTCACGGTCGCTACGCGCTAGGTGGCCCTTCGGTGGGGTTACAGTGCAGCGCTCGGTCGGATCCGTGGAGGTCAGCGTGCGTCGTTTGGCTCAGGTTCTCGGTGGTGTGGTCGGTGCTCTCGGGTTGGTCGCGGGGAGTGTGCTTCCTGCAAACGCGGCCGGACCGAGCAGCGTCCGTCGTGTCGGTACGCAGAGTTTCGCGGATCCCGGCTTCGCGCATTTCGGCAACAGCTACTACCTGTACCGGACGGGCACCGGCTTCGGTGCGCGGTCGACGAGCGGCAGCGGCTGGTCCGCGATCCACAACTCGATGGCGTCCATCCCGGCCTGGGTCGATCACGGCTCGCCCCTGCTCTGGGCGCCAGAGGTCTTCCAGAGCAAGGACAGCCACGGGACTTTGTACGTCATGTACTTCACTGGGCAGTCATCCTCGCGGCACGTGCACTGCATCGGCGTCGCGACCTCTCGTCATCCGGCCAGCGGATTCGTGGGCGGTTCGAAGCCGGTCGTCTGCTCGCCGTGGGTCTCCCGTGGGTACGAGGCGATCGACCCGGCGGCGTACCGGGCCAAGGACGGCAAGCGGTACCTGATCTACAAGAGTGACTATCGCAACGCCTCCGGCTTCCAGATCCGTGCCGTTCAGATGGACACCCAGACCGGCACCCGCGTGGTCGGCAGCAGCATCGCGAAGGTCGTCAGCTCGTCCAAGATCGAGGGCCCGTCGGTGATCGCGCACGGTGGCAAGGTGTGGCTGTTCACGTCCCGCGGCGACTACATCAACTGCAGCTACAACACCGACGTCTGGTCCGCGAACACCTTCTGGGGCGGGCGTTTCACCCGCGTGAAGACCTTGATGAGCACCGCCTCGACGAAGCTCTGCGGCCCCGGCGGAGCCACCGTCATCACCGTCGGTACGACGACCCGCGTCGCGTTCCACGCCTACGTCGATGCCAACCACAACGGTGTGAAGGACTCGAACACCCGGCAGGCCTACACCGGCACGATCAAGTGGGACGGTGCAGGACGCCCGTACCTGGCTTGAGGTTCCTCAGCGCGCCTTGCGGGCGGCCTCGGCGACGACACCGGCCGCCACGTCGCGGAGTTTGACGTTGCCGGTCTGCGAGGTGCGGGCCAGGAACGTGAACGCGCGGTTCTGGTCGAGCTGGTAGCGCTCCATCAGGATCCCGATGGCGGTGCCGATCGTGGTCCGGCTCTCCAGCGCCTGCGACATCGTGATCTCCTGCCGGCCCCAGCCCAGCAGTACCGCGGTCCAGTCGGCGAACATCCCGGCGAGGTAGCGGGCGTCGGCGTCGAAGACCTGCGGTTCGTCGGCGTACAGGTTGAGGGAGCCGCGCACGTTGGGCGCGGCGCGGAACTGGAACGCCAGTTGTGAGTGCAGCCCGAGCGCGGCGGCCTTCGGGCCGTAGAGCGGCCAGCGCTGGTCGGTGGCCATGTCGTCGACCTGGACGACCGGTTCACTGAGGGCCGCCGCGATGGCCGGTCCTTCGCCGAGCTCGTGCTGGAGATCGTCGGCCTCGGCCACCAGCGGGTCGGTGGAGGCGAGCGTCTTGATGGTGTTGTCCTTGTTGGTCACCGAGACGCTGGCACCGGTGATCCCGGGGATCGTCCCGGCCGCGCTGGTCGTGATCAGCTCGAGCGACTCCTCGACCGTGACCGGCGTCCGCAACGTGTCGGCGACCGTGCTCATCATGCCGGCCAGCTCTGGGAGTTCCATCTGTCAACCTCACCTCGCACAGGCCGGCGACGCCGACCACTGCCCCTCATTGTGCGGTGTCCCGGCCCCGCGGCGCAGCAGCAGGTACGACGAGATGTCCAGGGGATCCAGAACGCGGCAGGATCGCTTATGATCTCGCCCGAGATTCAGCAGCGGGCCTTGGTATCGACCGGTCCATGTCCCGGACAGGAGTCCCATGCGATCGGATGGCGAGCGGGTCGTACGCCCGACGGCAGCCACGTTCGGCGACGTGGCGCTGCGGCTGCATTCGGCCCGGGAGATGAACGAACTGCTCGTGGTGACGGCCGAGCTGGCCGCCGAGATCTTCGCGTGCTCGTTGGTCGGAGCCGCGACCCTGAGCCGCGGCGCAACGCTGCTCGACGTCGCCGGTACGGCGGCCGGGTTCGTCCGTGACGAGGCAGCGGTACCGACGAGCGCCTGGCATCGCACACTCGCCGCGAGCGAGTCGCTCTCCGTGGACGTGTCAGTCGGTATCCGTGACGTGCCCGCCCTCGCCGCGGGTCTGACCGAAGCCGGCGTCCGTGGGCTGACCCACGTCCCGCTGGTGCCGGGGCGGGGCCGAGCCGTCGGTGTGTTGTCGCTGTACTGGACCGGAACGGCCGCCGATCAGGTGGATCTCCAGCGGTTCGCCACCCATGTCGCGCTGGCCATGGAGACGCTCTGGTACCAGCACCGCCTGCAGGCGTCGATCGAGTCGCACCGGGTGGTGAGCTCGAGCCTCGGGATCCTCATGGAGCGCTACGGCATCGACAGCCGCGAGGCGTACGACGTCCTCAGTCAGGTCTCGCTCGAGCACAAGGTCAAACTGCGCGACATCGCCGGCCGCGTGATCGACGATCAGGACCTGCTCGCCCCCGGCTGAGTGACCGCCGCGCCGCCGTACCGCTTGCCCGTGAGCCGTGGTGGTGATAGTTGTAACCGAGGTCGATCGGTTTAGCCAGCAGCCGTGAACAGGTTCCGCACGCCCGCGTGCGCTGAGCCGCCCGGACGTCTGCGCTCTGATCGAGCGGCGTCCCGGCAAGGAGATGCTGCGTCATGATCGACGAAGGTGCCGAACTCGTCATCCGGACCACCGATGCCGGTGCGTACGTGCTCGTCCAGGTGGTGGGTGACCTGGATCTGGAGAGCGCGCCGGCGCTCACCGAGGAACTGAAGGCCCGGCTCGGGGCGCGGCCGATCGTGCTGGACCTGGCCGGGATCGAGTTCATGGACTCCAGCGGGCTCGGGGTGCTGGTCGGGGCGCACAAGGACGCGGCGGCGCAGGGCGGGGCGCTGTTGGTCGCCGCGCCGGGGCCGCGGGTGCACCGGATCTTCAAGATCACCAAGCTGCACAAGGTGTTCGCGCTGTACGAGACGGTCGACGAGGCGGTTCGTACCGTCGACGGTGCGGCGGCGCAGGCCGTCGTACCGGGCTTCGAGATGGGGTCCCGTGAGCGAGGCTGACGGGATCGACGAGCTGCGACGCGTCGACCTCGACATCGCCGGTACGACGGCGGTTCGGCCGGAGCTCGCGGACGAGATCGGTCTGGCGATGACGGGTTCGCTCAACATGCGGCGGTCGGTGCTGCGGCTGCTCGACGGCGTGTGTCCCGAGGTCGCCGACTGGGCGGTGGTCGCGCTGATCAACCCGCGCGGCACTGGACTTCAGGTGTTCGGTGGAAACGACCTCGGGAGCGTGGTGACGGTGCCGCGGCGGCGGCTGGCCGGGAAGGCGCTCGAACGGGTGCTGGCGAACGGTCTGACCGAGCTGATGCATGTTGCGACCGCAGGAATCGAGGACGGACTCGCGAGTCTGGTGCCGCATCCGCAACTGCGCGAGGAGGCATCGTCGCTGCGACCGGCCGACGTACTTGCGACCGGTCTGACCGCGCGTGGCGCGACGCTCGGGGCGTTGATCCTGGTGCGCGGGCAGGGACGCGGGTTCGGCCCGGACGACATCGCGACGGCCGAGCGGATCGCGGCCCGGGCCTCGCTCGCGCTCGACTCCGCGCGGCTCTACGAACAGCGGGGGCAGATCGCCGAGGCTTTGCAGGACAGCCTGGTGCCTCCGCCGCTGCCGGAGATCCCGGGTGTGGCGCTCGGTGCGCGGTACCGGCCGGCGGCGGAGCAGTTGGACATCGGTGGCGACTTCTACGACGTGTTCGGCTCGGGCGGTGACTGGCTGATCGCGCTCGGCGACGTGTGCGGCAAGGGTGTCGAGGCGGCGGTCCTGACCGGCCGCACCCGGCAGAGCATTCGTACGGCCGCGCATTTCGAGCGCGATCCGGGGGCGCTGATGTCGGCGCTGAGCTCGGTCTTCCACAACGACGTCTCGAACCGGTTCGTCACCTTGGTCTGTCTACGGATCCGGTCCGGGGGCGAGGACGGGTTGACGGTGGACGTCGCGGTGGCCGGTCACGCCCCGCCACTGTTGGTGCGCTCCGGCGGCGAGGTCAGCGAAGTCGCGGCGGACGGCGCGGTACTCGGAGTCGTCGCCGACGAGGAGTACTCGACCGCCACCGTCCGGTTGGCGCCCGGCGATCAGCTCGTGCTGTTCACCGACGGTATCGAGGAAGCCCGCGGCGAGTCCGGGTTCTACGGCCACGACCGGTTACGCGAGCTGCTCGGCCGGTACGCCGGGGCGGGGCCTGACGTGGTGTGTGCCGCGCTCGAGCAGGACGTGGTCGAGCATCTCGCGGGACGGTCACACGACGACATCGCCGTACTGTCTGTCGGTTGTGCGGGGGCGAGCTTGTGACGGTAGTCGATCTCGGACCGGCGTTGACCGAGTTCCAGAGCGCGGTGGCGAGCACTGACAGCGTGGCGGCCTTGGCCGTGGTGGACGCAGCGCTCGCTAGCGGCACTGATCCGATCTCTCTGCTCACCGAGGTCGTCGGCGCTGCGCAGCGTGTGGTCGGCGAGAAGTGGCAGCGTGGCGAGTGGTCGGTGGCGGAGGAACATGCCGCGACCGCGGTGGCGATGTCGGCGACCGAGGCGATCGCTCGCGAGGTACGGCGCCGGCCCGTGGTGCGCGGCCGTGTGGTCGTCGCGTGCGCGGAACGTGAGTGGCATGCGCTGCCCGCGATGATGATCGACTGCGCCCTGCGTTCGGACGGCTGGAACACGACGCTGCTCGGCGCCTCCACGCCGGCGCTGCGACTGAGCCAGTACCTGCAGGACCTCGGCCCGGACGCGTTGGCGGTGAGTTGCTCGGTGCTCGGTTCGCTGCCGACCACGAGACGGTTCATCGAGGCGTCGAAGGCCGCGGGCATCCCGGTGCTCGTCGGTGGTCCGGCCTTCGGGTCGGACGACCTCCGCGCTCGTAGCCTGGGCGCCACCGCGTGGGCGGCCGACGCGAGCGATGCCATCGAGATCATGCGGACGATGCCGGCCGTGGTCTCGGCGGCCGCGCCGCTGCCCGCGGGCGAGGTCGCCGAGCAGGCCGCGCTCGAGTTGGCGCACTCGGGGCTGATCCTCGACCTGATGTCCCGCTGGCCGGGGAGCGGCTGCGATCTCGACCTCGACCTGGTCAAGGACTGCATCGAGCAGCTGCTGCACGCCGTCTGGGCGGCGCTGCTCACCGCCGACCCACGCCCGATCGCGCAGACCGTCTGGTGGGTGTCGGCACTGCTGGAGTTCCGCGCCCAGTCACCGACGTTGCTGGACGACCTGCGCAACGAACTGACCCGGACCCTTCGCGACTACCCGCTCGCAACGACGCTTCTCGATACGTCCTGGCCTTAGGGCGTGAGAGCTCGGGCCCGGGCCGCTTCGATGTCGGGAACGTGCTGTTCGGCCCAGAGCCGGACAGCACGCAGCGGACCGAGCAGGGAACGTCCGAGCGGTGTCAGGTCGTACTCGACCCGCGGCGGATTCTCGGCGTACTCGTGCCGGCTGATCAGTCCGTCGAGCTCCAGCGACCGCAGGGTCTCGGTCAAGACCTTCGGCGTGATGCCTTGGATGTGCGCCTTCAGTTCGGTGAACCGCCGCGGGCCGTCGTCGAGCGCGTTGACGACGAACACCGTCCAGCGGGCGCCGATCCGATGCAGCACGGTGCGGCTCGGACACGTCGCCGCCATCACGTTGTACGCCTTGCCCATCGGGGCCTCCCGGTTCCGTTGAAGATACCGGTATCAAATCCATACCGTTGAGCCCGATCCTACGAGAGGGAGTGACCGTGATGGAACGGATGCTGGTGGTCGGCGGCGCGCGGGCGCTGGGCGCGGCGGTAGTGCGACGTGCCGTGAAGGAGGGGTACGACGTGGTGGTCGGCGCGCGTGATCTGGCCCGGGCGCAGGCGCTCGCGGACGAGGTCGGTGCGAGCGCCGTCCACCTGGACCTGCAGGACGAGACGACGATCGCGGCCGCGGCCGAGCAGTTGCGCGACGGGATCGACCATCTCGTGACGACCGGGTCGGCGCCGCACGACGTACGCACGGCGGAGCTGGATCACGACAAGCTCGTCGCCGCGTTCACGGCGAAGGTGATCGGGCCGATGCTGCTCGCCAAGCACTTCGGTCCGATCCTGCGGCCGACCGGGTCAATGCTGTTGTTCTCCGGTGTCGTCGGGTGGCGTCCCGGGCCGGGTTCGCTGGTCAAGGGAGTGACCAACGGAGCGGTCGAGTACGCCGCGCGCCACCTCGCGGCGGATCTCGCCCCGGTGCGGGTCAACGCGATCTCACCCGGTGTCGTCGACTCGGGTGCCTGGGACCGGTTGGGTGACCGGAAGGCCGGAGTACTGCAGAAGAGTGCCGCCGGATCGCTGGTCGGGCGGCATGGTGAGATCGAGGACGTCGTCGACGCGGTGCTGTGGCTCGTCCGTGCGGGCTTCGTCTCCGGCGAGACGATCCACCTCGAGGGCGGTGCGCGGCACAAGGTCGCTTAGGAGTTGGTTGTCCTGCGGTAGCCGAAGTCTTCGCCGTCGAGTTCGCGCATGGACTCGAAGGCGGAGGCGACCTTCACGACATGCGACCGTACTGTGATCCACGGCGGCCGTTTGGTCGCTGACGGAGGTGAGTTGCGCTGACCAGCATCGTTGTCACCGCCGATCACGTACTCAGGTACGTCGACGGTGACCATCAACTGTTGTCCCCGGGCCAGGTCGAGGTCGACGGTACGACGATCTCGTACGTCGGCCCGCCGCGCGCGACCGCCGCGGGTGAGCGGGTCGATCTCGGCAACGCGTTGCTGATGCCGGGGTTGATCGACCTCGACGCGGTGTCCGACATCGATCACGCGCTCCTCGACTCCTGGTCGTCGCGGACGGTCGAGTGGTCACCGGAATACGCCGCGAACGGTCGGCGGCACACGTTCGACGCGGACCAGCGCCGGACGGTCCGCCGGTTCGCGTTCGCGCAGCTGATCGCGCACGGCATCACGTCGGCGATGCCGATCGCCAGCGAGGTACACAGCGAGTGGGCGGAGTCGTACGAGGACGCCGTCGCGATGGCCGAGGAGGCGGAGGCGCTCGGACTGCGGTACTTCGGCGCTCGAGAGGCTCGGCGTACTCGGGCCTCGGCTGCTGATCCCGCACGGCATCTACCTGGACGGCGACCCGGCGACCGACGACCATGACCGGCGCAACGGTGTGCCGGTGTCCGGTGCCCCGGACCGCGGTCTCCGGATGCTCGTCGATCACGGGATCACGATCATCCACTGCCCACTGACGTCCCTGCGGTACGGCGTTGCACTGCGCTCGTTCGGGCGGTTGCGGAATGCCGGCGTACGGATCGCTCTGGGCACCGACTCGTTCCCGCCGGACCTGATCCGGGGCATCGACGTCGGCAGCAACGTGGCCAAGGTGATCGACGGTGCGCTCGATGCCGCGCCGGTGGAGGACTACGTCCGCGCGGCGACCCTGGCCGGCGCCGACGCCCTCGAGCGGCCCGACCTCGGGCGGATCGCGGTCGGGGCGACAGCGGATCTGACTGCGTTCGGGTTCGACGACTTCCGGGACGGCGTACTCGACGACCCGGTGCGAACGCTGATCATGAACGGCCACGCCCGCGGCGCCCGGCTCACCATGATCGGCGGCCGCATCGTGATGCGCGACGGACAACTCCCGGGCTTCGACCTCGCAGCGCTGCGGGCTGAGGCACAGGAGCTCTTCGACCACATGCGGGCCGCGTACGGACCGCGCGCGGCGGACGGTTCCGATCTGTTCCCACCGACGTTCGTGCGGGCTACTGCGGGTGGAGTCTGACGTTCGCGTAGGTGGGCGGGGTGCGGGTGAGGTCGAGGGTCTCGCCGTTGGCTGCGACGTAGATGCCTGAGGTGTGTTCGCGGAGGCGGAGGGTTTCGCCGTGCCAGTGGTTGAAGAGCAGGACGTCGTTCTCCTTGCGCAGTCTGGCGGTTCCGTTCGGGACGCCGCTGGCCCGGATGGCGTAGTCACGGTTCCACGGTCCGTCCGGCTCGGCCTCCGCGGCGGGGCCGTCGTACGCACCCGCCAGATCGGCCAGGGACTCCGGGGGCTCGGCGACGTGTTCGGGAGCTGCTGCGCGACGTGGGCTGTCCGGGAGCAGGTCACGGAAGATGTCGCTGGCCAGTTGCCATTGCAGCGAGTGGTCCGTCGAGTTCGTCAGTACGACGACCCCGAACTGTTCCTCGGGCGCCCAGTAGATGTCGGACAGGAATCCGAAACCGCCGCCGCCGTGCCCGCGGACTGGAATTCCGTCCGCGTGCGCCAACGCGAGACCGAGGCCGTACCCCTGATCGCTCCGGTACATCTCGGCGAGCAGCGCGGGATCGATCAGGGACGCACCTCCGGAGAGGTGGAACTGGATGTAGCGGAAGGCGTCGTTGACGGTCGTGTACAGGCCACCGGCGGCAACCATCGGGACCCGGACCGGTAGCCGCGTCGTGCCGGCCGTGTGTCCGATCGCCCGATCCGTTGCCCGCGCGATCTCCCGCGGGTCGAATGTCGTCCGCGTCATCCCGAGCGGGGCGAGCAGGACCCGCCGTACGAAAGCATGGAACGGCTGCCCGCTGCGGCGCTGCAGGATGTAGCCCGCCAGATCGATGCCGAGGTTGGAGTATTGGTGGTGGTGCCCGACCGGGAACCGGAGCCACGTGTCGGAGATGCTCTCGCAGTGCGCCGCGAAGGACTCCCGGCCGACCAGATAGTTCGAGCCGACCGGCGCCTCATGCGTGAACCCGGCGGTGTGACTGAGCAGATGCCGCAGCGTGATCAGCCGCTCGGGCCCCTCCTCGAAGCAACTGTTGACCCGGAACTCCGGCAGGTACCGCGTGATCGGCACGTCGAGCTCGACGAGACCTTCCTGAACCGCGATCAGCACCGCAGTCGCCGTATACATCTTCGAACACGACTGCACGCTGAACATCGTCCCGGCGCCGACCGCCTCATCACCACCTGCCCGAGTGGCCCCGAATCCGGCCGACCACAACGCCGACTCCGCGTCGCAAACCCCGACCGCGACACCCGGGACCTGATGCTCGACGAGCAACCCGGGCAGCCGCCGCTGTAGCTCGTCCAGTGTTCTGCTCGCTACCGGCATGCCCCTCTTTCTACAGCGGCACGGGGTTAATCACCCGCCGCGGATGATGTTGCTGGCTTCGGGTGGCGGTGAGGATGGGGGCGCGGCGAGCGACTGCCGTCGCCTGGGTACGGAACTGGCCTGGAGGGGGAGAACCGCATGGCGATCGGACCGGTGCAGTTGGTGGTGCTCGGGTTCAACCATCCGAATTTCCACGGGGAGATCATCGAAGAGCTCGAAAGGCTGCGCGAGACCGACGCCATCCGGGTGATCGACGCGCTGGCCGTCCACAAGGACGCCGAGGGTGAGATGGAGGTCGCGCACCTCAGCAACCTCACCACGGACGAGGCCGTCGAGTTGGGCACGAAGATCGGTGCGCTGATCGGCCTCGGGATCGAGGGCGAGGAAGGCATCGAGAAGGGTGCCGAGGCCGGTGCCGAGGCGGCCGCCGACGGGTTCGAGGTCTTCGACGACGAAGAGGCCTGGGACGTCCTGGAGGACATCCCGAACGACTCGGCCGCGGCGCTGGTGCTGATCGAGCACCACTGGGCGGTCCCGTTGCGCGACGCCGTCGCCCGGGCCGGTGGCTTCCGGCTGGCCGACGGCTTCATCAGCCCGGTCGACCTGGTCAGTATCGGACTGTTGGAGGCCGAAGAGGCCAAGGAAATGCAGCAGATGGAGAAGGCCGCCGCGGCGAAATGACGCCGCGGCCGGAACTCGAGGCGTTGGAGGTGACCCCATGTTCGGCTCTCGCAGGGTGGCACGACGGACTTCCCGTCGTACGGCGCGCCGCCGTCGGTAACGACACCGACCGACTGACCAACTGATCGGCAAGGGGGGAGTGGGCTGATGGGTTGCCTGCTGGCGTTGCTGGCCGGGTTCTTCCCGCGTTTGGGCGTGCTCATCGTGTGGGTCGCGCGGCCGGAACGGGTCGACGCGGCGTTCAGCTCTTGGATCTGGCCGTTGCTGGGCATCATCTTCCTGCCCTTCACGACCCTGATCTACCTGCTGCTCTGGCAAGCGGGCGGACTGCACGGCTTCGACTGGTTCTGGATCGGGCTGGCCGCGCTGGGCGATATCGCGCACTGGGCCGCGAGCGCGACCCAGCGCAACCAGATTCCCGGCCGGCAGCCCCGGCCGGTCTGAAATTGAGGTGGGGTAGGCATGGCGCAGACGGTAACGGAGCCATCGACCGCGGACGTCCTGGTCATCTTCGGGATCACCGGCGATCTCGCCAAGGTGATGACGTTTCGCTCGCTCTACCGGCTGGAGGCGCGCGGTCTGCTCGACTGCCCCATCGTTGGGGTGGCGGCGCAGGACTGGACGCTCGACCAGCTGATCGAGCGCGCCCGGACGTCGATCGAGGGTACCGGCGTCAAGATCGACCAAGCGGTCTTCGACCGGTTCGCGGCCCGGCTGTCGTACGTCAGCGGTGACTTCGGCGACCCGTCGGTCTACGAACGGGTCGGCGAGGTGATCAAGGGCGCCGAGACGCCGGTGTTCTACCTGGAGATCCCGCCGTTCCTGTTCGGCCGGGTGGTGCAGGGGTTGTCCGAGGCTGGGCTCACCACCGGTGCCCGGGTCGTGGTCGAGAAGCCGTTCGGCCACGACCAGCAGTCCGCCCGGGCACTGGCCGACGAGCTGCACCAGTACATCGACGAGTCCCAGCTGTACCGGATCGACCACTACCTCGGAAAGATGGGGCTCGAGGAGATCCTGTACCTGCGGTTCGCGAACGCCGTCCTCGAACCGCTGTGGACCCGTAACTACCTGGACTGTGTGCAGATCACGATGGCCGAGAGCTTCGGCGTCGAGGACCGCGGCCACTTCTACGACCCGGTGGGCGCGCTGCGCGACGTAGGCGTCAACCATCTCATGCAGGTGGTCGCGGCCGCCGCGATGGAACCGCCGTCGCGCGGCGATCCTGGCACGCTGAAGGACGCGACCACCGCGCTCTTCCGGGCCGTCGAGGAAGCCGACCCCAAGCACTACGTCCGCGGCCAGTACGACGGGTACCTCGACATCGACGGGGTCGCGCAGACCTCGACCACCGAGACATACGCCGCCTTCCGGCTCGACATCGAGAACTGGCGCTGGGCCGGCGTCCCGTTCTTCATCCGGACCGGCAAGCGGCTGCCGGAGACGCAGACCGAGCTGCGCCTGGTGTTCAAACGCTCACCCCGGCTGGGGTTCGCGCCCCCCGGGCATCTCGCGGAGTCGAACCAGCTTGTGATCCGGCTCGACCCGTCCACCGGAGTGCGGATCCAGGTGGACGCGCATCGCGCCGACTCGGTCCGGGCCGCGCCGATCAACCTCGACATGGAGTTCAGCAAGGAGGGTGGCGAGGCACCCACGCCGTACGAGGTGCTGCTGCACGCGGCGATGACCGGTCAGAGCACGCGGTTCACCCGCCAGGACGCGGTCGAGGAGACGTGGCGAGTGATGCAGCCGTTGATCGACGCGCCGACGCCGGTCCACACCTACAAGCCGGGGACGTGGGGCCCGACGGCCGCCGACCGGGTGCCGGACGGGTTCGGTGGCTGGCAGCTGCCGTGGATCTCGAGCTGACCCCGCACTGAGTGGAGATCGGCGCGCGTTCAACGACCGGGCGTATCCTCGGCCGTGTGCAGGGGCCGGACGCAGGTTCGGGAGGCACCTCCGTTCCCGTCGCACCGACCGTGACGCCTGGGGGCCACAGCGTGGGGTCCGGGATCTTGGGTGCGCGTGAGCGACTGGTTCCGCGGACCGCGGTTGTCGATCGCTTGATGAAATCACCGGAGCCGGTGGTCGCCGTGGTGGCGCCGCCCGGCTACGGCAAGACGACTGTGCTCGCCCAGTGGACGGCGCGGTTCGGCGCACGGGTGGCGTGGGTGTCGTGCGAGCGCTCCGACAACGACCCGGTCGCGTTGTGGACCGGCATCCTGGATGCGCTCGACCAGATCGAGCCGGTCGGCGCGCAGTCGCGGGCACTGCTCGCCGCGTCGGGTGGCGGCGTCGACGCCGTACCCCGGCTGGTCGGGTCGATCTCCGGGCTGCGGTCGCCGTTGGTCGTCGTACTGGATCATGTCGAGGAGATCACGAGCCCGGAGTGCGCGGCGTCGATCGCCGAGTTCGCGTTCCGGGTGCCGGCCGGCTGGCGGCTCGCGGTCGCGTCGCGCGATCCGGCGCCGCTCCCGCTGTCCCGGTTGCGGATCGGTCGCCGGCTCGTCGATATCGGTGTCGGAGACCTGGCGATGAACGACGTCGAGACAGCCGCGCTGCTACGCCTGGCGGGGACCGAGGTGTCGCCGGCCGAGGTCGAGGAGCTGGTACGCCGTACCGAGGGCTGGCCGGCCGGCCTGTACCTGGCCGCGCTGGCGATCCAGTCCGGTGCGCCGACGACCGGTTTCAGCTTCGCCGGCGACGATCGCCTGATCGACGAGTACCTACGGTCCGAAGTACTGGCGCGACTGTCTCCCGACCAGGCGAGCTTCCTGGTCCGTACGTCGGTCCTCGACCGCATGAGCGGACCGTTGTGCGACGCCGTTCTGGGTGGGAAGCACTCTGCCCGGATGCTCGCGGACCTCGAGCGGCACAACCTGCTCGTCGTACCGCTCGACCGGCACGGCGAGTGGTACCGGTATCACCATCTGTTCCGCGAACTGCTCCAAGCCGAACTGCGCCGCGGTGATCCGGACCTCGGGACCGAGCTGCACTCCCGCGCCGCCGACTGGTTCGAGGCGGTCGGGACACCCGAGGCCGCCATCGACCACGCCGACGCGGCGGGCGACACCGAACGGGTCGCCCGGCTCGTCCTCGAACTCATGCAACCGGTCTGGGCGGGCGGCCGTGTCGACACCGTGCACGGCTGGATGGAGTTGCTCGACCACCGCCCGCGGGTGCCGCACTACGCCGCGATCGCCGCGCACGGCGCCCTGATCTTCGCCCTGCTCGGCCGCCCGCGGGAGGCCGAGCGCTGGGTCGCGGTCGCGGAGAGCCTGCCGGTGAGCGGCACGTTGTCCGACGGCAGCACGGTCGCCGCGACGCTGGCGTACATGCGCGCCAACCTCAGCCGGGAGGGGCCCGAGGCGATGCGGGCCGACAGCATCCTGGCGCTCGACGGACTCAGCCCGGCCAGCCCGTTCCGCGCGACGATGCTGCAGTCGCAGGCGCTGTCCTGGTTCGTCTCCGGCGACCTCGAGCGCGCCGACATCGGCTTCACCCACGCGTACGACGTCGCGACCGGCTTCGGGGTCACTCCCTTGGCCGCGCTGATCCTGGCCGAGCAGTCCCTGATCGCGGCCGAGCGCGGCGAGCCCACCGCCGGCGACGCGATGCTCAAACGCGCTCTGGAGCTCGTCGACACCGGCCACTACGAGGCGTACTGGACCAGCGCCCTGGTGTACGCCGCCGCCGCGCACTCGGCCGCCCGTCGCGGAGAGATGCGCGAGGCCCGCCAGTTCGTCCGGCGGGCCGCCGAACTGCGACCACTCCTGACCTACGCGCTCCCGATCGTGTCGGTCCAGGCCCTGCTCGAGCTCGCCCGCACGTACATGGCACTGGTCGACCCGGCCGGTGCGCACGCCGTCCTCGAACAGGCCCAGAACATCCTGCGCCGCCGCCCCGACCTCGGCACCCTGCCGGCGGCGATCGCGCAGCTGCGGACCCGCGTCGACCAGATCACCGTGGCTGCCTCGGCCGGCTTCTCCTCGCTGACGACCGCCGAGCTGCGGCTGGTGCGGATGCTGCCGACCCACCTGTCCTTCCCGGAGATCGCCGCGCAGCTGTACGTCTCGCGGCACACCGTGAAGTCACAGGCGCAGTCGGTCTACCGCAAGCTCGGCGCCTCCTCGCGCCGGGAAGTGGTCGAGCTGATGGCCGAGACCGGCATGTCCCATTAACCAAGGCGCTCCAGCACATGGTCTCCGACCCGCAGTGCGTTGGCGATCGCGGTCAGCGCCGGGTTCACCGCACCGATGCTCGGGAAGAAGCTGGTGTCGACGACGTACAGGTTGTCGACCTCGTGCGCCTTGCAGTCGGAGTCGAGGACCGACGTCGCCGGGTCGTGCCCGAACCGGACCGTGCCGGCCTGGTGCGCGCAGCCCGCGACCGGGATGTCGTTCTTCATGTAGACGTTGCGCGAGATCAGGTGGTGCGGGTGCATCCCCAGCTTGCCCAGGTTCTTCTTCACCCGCTTGTACAGCTGCTCCATCGGCTCGGTGTTGTTCGGCGTGTAGCTCAGCACGACGTTGCCGTCGGCATCGAGTGTCACCCGGTTGTCCGGGTCGGGGAGGTCCTCGGCCGACAGCCAGAAGTCGACGGCGTGTTCGGCGACGTCACGCAGCGCGAAGGTTGGCGCGACCAATGTCTCCACCGGTTTCTCGCCGCGATACATCGGAGCCGAGGACTTGCCGACCATCTGCAGGTTGCCCATCGGGTAGTCGAAGTCCTCGTCGCCGAAGTAGTAGTCGTTCATGGCGAGCGTCTTCTGGAAGCGGGTGTCGTTCTTCTCGGTCGAGACCGCCAGGAAGGCCCGGCTGTTGTGGAACACGTAGTTGCGCCCGACCTGGTCCGACCCGTTCGCCAGCCCGTGCGGATGCTTGTCGTTCGCACTCGCCAGCAGGATCTTCGCCGAGTTGGCCGCCCCCGCGGACAGGACGACGACGTCGCCCGCGAACCGTTGCTCGGTACCGTCCACCACGGCGACGACCGTGGTGACCGTCCGTCCGGTCGCGTCGGTCTCAAGGCGGCGTACGACGGCATTGCGCAGCAACGTCACGTTGTCATGCTTGATCGCGGGCCGAACGGCGATCACGTCGGCATCGGACTTCGCGTGCACCAGACACGGGAACCCATCGCAGGTCGCGCACCGGATGCAGGTACTGAAGGCCGGATTGCTCTCGTCCAGCATCACGCCGCACGGCGCGTGGAACGGGTGCAGCCCGACCGCGGCCATGTCGTCGAACAGCTTCTGGATCCGCGGCTCGTGCGAGACCGGGGGATACGGGTACGGCGCCGACGCGGGCGGGTCGGTCGGATCCTCACCGCGCGAACCATGCACCTGGTACAGCTGCTCGGCCTGGGTGTAGTAGGGCTCCATCACGTCGTACGAGATCGGCCAGGCCGGCGAGATCCCGCCGTGGTGTTTCAGTTCGCCGAAGTCGCGTTCCCGCAGTCGGTAGAGGGCGGCGCCGTAGAACTTGGTGGCGCCGCCAACGAAATAGTGCACCTGCGGCTGGAACGGCTTGCCGTGGCCGTCGAACCACTGGTCCTTGGAGATGTAGCGGTTGTCGACGAACACCGCCTCGGCGTCCCAGTTCTCGGCCTCGCGGGGGAGCCAGTCGCCGCGTTCCAGGATCAGCACCCGTTTCCCCGAGGGGGCGAGCCGGTGGGCGAGGGTCCCGCCCCCTGCTCCCGATCCGATGATGACAACGTCGTACTGCTCGGCCATGGCTGTTCTCCTCATTCCGCCTGGTTGCTGCCGGCCGACGGGGTCGAGTCGTCTCGGTCGACGTGGATGTGCGGGACGTCGGCGGAGTCGTCACCCCAGGCGATCCGCTGCGGCGTGGTGGACCACTCGACGGTCGCGGCGTGGTCGCGGTCGAAGTAGTCCCAGGCCCAGGACATGAACGCGTCGGTCTTGCTGTGCGCGCCACTCAGCAGCATCGCGTGCACGCCGAGCCAGGCGGCGAAGGCGAGCGGTCCCTCCATCTGGTGCCGGCGCTTGCCGACCTCGGCGACGGCGGCGTTCCGGCCGATCATCGCCATGATGCCCTTGTCCTTGTAGTGGAACGGCTTGGCCTTGTCCCCGTGCAGTTCACGCAGGATGTTCGCGGCCACCCACGCCCCCGACTGCTGGGCGACCGAGCCGAGCTGCGGGTAGATGCTGCCGTCCTTCGCCGGGATGTTCGCGACGTCGCCGATCGCGTAGACGTGCGGATGCCCGTCCACGGTGAGATCGTGCTGTACGTCGATCCGCCCGCCACGCCCCGTGGGCAGATCTTTCGCGGTTTTCACCACCGCCGCCGCCGACTCGCCACCGCCCCAGATGACGGTCCGGGTCCGGATCGACGTACCGTCGTCGAACTCGACCCGGTCGGAGTGCACGGCTGTCACGCCGGTCCCGAGGCGCGGATCGGCCCCCTGTTCGACGAGCCGTTTGTGCGCGTACTTGTGCGACTTCTTGGAGAACGGGGCCAGTACCGCCTTCCCGCGGTCGACCAGCGTGATCTGGCCGGCCTTGGGGATCTTCTCGGTGGCGACGAGGGCCGCCATCAACTCGGTGATCGCTCCGGTGATCTCGACACCGGTCGGACCGCCACCGACCACGACGACGTCCAGCGCGCCGTCGTCGTCATCGGACTTGGCGCCGGCCTGGACCATGTCCTGGATGTGCAGCCGCAACCGTTCCGCGTCGACGACGGAGTACAAGGGGTACGCGTGCTCGGCCGCGCCCGGTACGCCGAAGAACTGCGGGCGTGAGCCGGCCGCGATCACCAGGTGGGTGCCGCTGATCCGCTCGCCGCTCTTCAACGTCACCGCCAGCTTCTCGGTGTCGATCTCAGCGACGTCGGCGGTGCGGACCTCGACCGTCGGGTGCTCGCGGAAGATCGCCTTGTGCGGGCGGGCGATGTCCTCGGCCGGCAGTTGGGAAGTCGCCACCTGGTAGAGCAGCGGCTGGAACTGGTGGTAGTCGTTGCGGTCGACCAACGTGACCCGGACCCCCTCGTCGCCGAGGGTGTGCGCGCACGCCACCCCGGCGAGCCCGCCGCCGAGGACGACGACGTGCGGGCTCTCGTCCTTCTGCTCGGTCACCGCGTGCTCGGTCACAGCGACAGCTCCTCCCGGAGATCGTTGATGATGATCCGGCCGGCGGCTCCGATCAGGGCCAGGTGCGAGAACGCCTGCGGGAAGTTGCCCAGGTGCCGGGCCCGGTCCACCTCGTACTCCTCGGCGTACAGGCCGAGCGGCGACTGGATCCGCAGCAGCCGCTCCATCTGGCTCCGGGCGCGATCGACCTCGCCGACCATCGCGAGCGCGGAGACCAGCCAGAACGAGCAGATCAGGAACGTGCCCTCCTTGCCGGACATGCCGTCGTCGGTCTCGTCGGTCTTGTAGCGCAGGACGAACCCGTTCTCGGTCAGTTCCTTGTCGATCGCCTCGACGGTGGCCCGCATCCGTTCGTCGCTCGCCGGGAGGAAGCCGAACAGCGGGGCGAGCAGGGTCGAGGCGTCCAGCGCGTCGGTGTCGTAGTGCTGCCGCAGGACACCGCGGTCACTCACGCCGTGCTCGAGGATGTCCTCACGGATCTCCTCGGCCGTCTTCGCCCACAGTTCGGCGAGGCCCTCCTCGTTGCGGATCCGGGCCAGCCTGGCCGCACGGTCCAGGGCCACCCAGCCCATCAGCTTCGAGGAGACGTAGTGCTGGGGCTCGCCGCGGGCCTCCCAGATGCCCTGGTCAGGGTCGTGCCAGGACGCGATCGCACACTGGGCCTGCGACTCCACCAGCGGCCACAACCGACGCGGCAGCCGCTTGCTCCGGATCGTGTGCAGCAGGATCGAGTCCAGCACCGCTCCGAACACGTCGTTCTGCCGTTGGTTGTAGGCGCCGTTGCCGATCCGCACCGGACTGGCGCCCTCGTAGCCGGTGAGGTCGTCCCGGGTGGTCTCGGCGAGGTCGCGGCGGCCGTCGATGCCGTACATGATCTGCAGCGCGCCGTCCGAGTTCGGCTCCAGGTCGGCGACGAACTGCATGAACTCGTTCGCCTCCCAGTCCAGGTTCAGGTAGTGCAGCGCCTGCAGGGTGAACGTGGTGTCCCGGATCCAGGTGTAGCGGTAGTCCCAGTTGCGGGCGCCACCCGGTGTCTCCGGCAACGACGTGGTGGCCGCGGCGACCGTCGCCCCGGTCGGCATGTAAGTCAGACCCTTGATGGTCAGTGCCGAGCGTTCCACCGGATGCCGGAACCGGTGGTCGGGGATCCGGGCCCGGGCCAGCCAGTTGCGCCAGAACCGGATCGTCGCCTCGATCCGCGCCACGGCGTCGTCCAGGCCGGCCGGCGACGCGAGTCCCTCGGCCCAGGAGAGCGCGCAGTACGCCTTCTGTCCCTTGGTGATCACATGCCGGGCCCGGGCGGAGCTTCCCTCGATCCCGATCAGCATGCCGGTGCTCAGCCGGAAGGTCTTACCGGCTCCGGTCGCGTCCGCGGCGTGCATGTCGTCGCCGACCATCGTCCACTCGGCCGGGACCCGCCCGTAGTCGAAGGCCGGCTCGCAGACGAGTTCGATCTCGGCGGAGCCGTCGAGGCATTCGACGGTCCGGACCAGCAGGTGGTCGGCGTCGTCGTCGGCCGGCGGCCGTGTGTGCGGTGTGACGGTGTCCGGGCCCTGGGACGGACCCATTGTCAGCGCGTCGTGGACGAGCAGCCAGCCGGACGGGGTGTGCCAGGTCGTCGTCATCACGTTCGTGCCCGGCACGTACACCCGAGCGGTCGGCTGGTTGATGCCGTACGGACCGAACCGGAACGACCCGGCGCCGCGGTCCAGCAGGTTGCCGAAGACACTCGGTGCGTCGAACGCGGGGATGCTGAGCCAGTCGACCGAGCCGTCCGGGGCGACCAGGGCGCCGGTGTGGCAGTTCGACAGGAACGCGTAGTCGGCGATCGGCGGGAACGGTGACGTCGAGGTCATGGCGAGGGCTCCTTGGTTCGGTCGTGGCCTCCACCCACGATCGGCCGGGTGCCGCGAGCGGCGGATCATCCGCCAGTGATGATTGGGGCGCGGCTCAGCCCGCCGGCGCGTCCAGCGGGCGGTCGCCGACGTCTTCGGTGCCCTCCTCCGGGAGCATCGCGCGCTGGTCGAGGACGTAGAGCAGGACGAAGCCCGGTGCCACGATCAGCGCGGCCAGACCGACGACCACCACCAACGTCACCAAGGTGCTGTTGGGTGCCGCGGCGGCCTTGATCGTGAGGCTCACCGGCAGGAGATACGGCCACTGCGCGATACCCCAGCTGACGATGATCAGGGCGACCGCCAGGATGGCGAGCACCCTTGCGCCACGGGCGGCGTACCGCATCAAAAGGACCAGGGCCCCGGCACCACAGAGGACGCTGAGGATCGCGGTCGGCAGGCCTCTCGACATCAGGCCGTCGAAGACGTACGACGCCTTGGCGTTCACGACGACGAGGTCGGCCACCGCGACGACCCCGGCGACGACGGCGCTCAGCACAGCGCGCCGGCGGAAGTACTCACCCATCGCGAACTCGCTGAAGTGCCGAGCGTCCCAGACCAGGTACACCGCCGCCAGGTACGCCGCCACGGCGACCGCCAGCACCCCGGTCACGATGGACGTCGGGTTCAGCCAACTGTCGACCGGGTCACCGGCCTTGCCGCCCGACGGCACGTGCCCGGACGCGATGCCACCCGCGATCGCACCCATGCAGAACGGCACGAGCACCGACGACAACGCGAACGCGCCACCGAAGATCCGCCGGAACCGCAACGTGACCACGGCCTTGCGGAACGCGAAACTCGCCCCGCGGAGGACGATCCCGAGCGCGGCCAGCGTCAGCGGGACGAACATCGTCAGCACGATCGACTCGTACGCCGACGGGAACGCGGTCCACGTGACGACGAAGACGAAGATCAGCCAGACGTGGTTCGCCTCCCACACCGGCCCGATCGACCGCTCGATCACCGCCCGCGGTTCCGCGCCGCGATCCGGCCCGCCCGCGACCAGGTCCCAGAACCCGGCGCCGAAGTCCGCGCCGCCGAACACGGCGTACGCCGCCAGCGCGAGCAGCAGGACGATGGCGACCGTCGTACTCACGGCGCCCCGTCCTTCGCCTTGGCCTCCTGCTTGACCGGCTCCTTGGCCGGTTCCTCGACGGGTTCCTCGACCTGCTCGACCGGCGGTTCCTTGGCTGCGCCCGCCTGGGTCGGACCGTACGGCGAGTCGCCCTCGATGAACCCGCCCGAGCGGCGGAAGCGTTGGCTCATGCCCCGCAGTACGAGGATCGTCGTGACCCCGAGCGCGGCGTACAGGATGAAGACGCAGATGAACGTGATCCAGACGCCGGTGTTCGCGGTGGCTGCCTGCTCCACCTTCATCTGGTTGTAGACGATCCACGGCTGCCGGCCGACCTCGGTGACCACCCACCCGGCTTCCATCGTGATCACCGCCAGCACTCCGCTGCCCGCGGCGATCCAGAGGAACGCCCGGCTCTTGGGCATGTGCCGCCGGAAGAGCCAGGTCACGCCGTACCAGACCGACAGCAGGAAGAGCAGCGTGCCGAGCCCGACCATGATGTCCCACGCGAGATGGACGGTGTTCGTCTCCCGGATCGTCGGGCGATCGGCAACGGCCTCGCTGTTCAGGCCCTGGACGACGGTCGACTTACCGGTCTTCGGATCCGACAGCCAGGACGCGAGCCCGGGGATCGGGATGCCGCCGGAGATCGTGCCGTCCGCGTTGAGCTTGCCCAGCAACGTCTCGGGTACGTCGGACTTCGTCGTCGGCACGAGTTCGATCGCGGCGAACTTCTCCGGCTGGTTGTTGTACACCCACCGGGCCAGCGTGTCGCCGACCCCCATCTGGATCGGGGTCATCACGGCGGCGACCGTGAACGCGATCGTGAACGCGATCCGGTGGTACCGGTCGTGCCGGCCGCGGAGCATCCCGGTCGCGTACACCGACGCGATCAGGAACCCGCCGACCAGGTACGCCGCGACCACCATGTGCGCGGACTGCCACGGCATCGCCTTGTTGAAGATCACTTCGAGCGGCTCGACCTTGGTGATCTCGCCGTTCGCGTTCATCGTGAAGCCGCCCGGCGCGTTCATCCAGGCGTTCGCGG
>NZ_JBSHBJ010000040.1:0-27620 GCF_053611945.1 Kribbella sp. NPDC054772
CCTCAAACGGTGCGCATCCCGTCAGGTGAGGGGCCGGCCCCTCAAACGGTCGGGGGAGGAAACGGGAGGACCCCCGGGGCCAGGTCGTGGCTTCGGGGGTCCTCGAGGGGTTTCGGTCGGGGTGTTACGCGGCGAGTGTCGGGTCGGCCAGCAGGCGGAGGCGGCCCAGCGCCTCGCGCTCGATCTGGCGGACCCGCTCCGCCGAGATGCCGTGCACGGCGCCGATGTCGGCCAACTTGGCCTGGCGGCCGTCGTGCAGGCCGTAGCGCCGCCGGATCACGTCCGCGGACCGCGGGTCGAGCTGGTCGACCAGGCTGAACAGGCCCGAGCGGTCCGACGCGTCCGCGACCAGCTGGTCCGGACCCGGCGCGGTCTCGGCCGCGATCAGGTCACCCAGCGAGGTCTCGCCCTCGTCGTCGACCGGACTGTTCAGGCTGATGTGGTCCCGGCCGATGCGGATCAGTTCGGTGACCCGCTCCGCGTCCAGGTTCAGCTCGGCTGCGATCTCGTCGATCTCCGGCTCCCGCCCGAGCTTGCGCTCCAGCGTGCGCCGCGCGGACCCGATCTGGTTCAGCTGCTCCACCACGTGCACCGGCAGCCGGACCACACGGGCCTGCTGCGCGATACCGCGGGTGATGGCCTGCCGCACCCACCAGGTCGCGTACGTCGAGAACTTGAAACCCTTCCGGTAGTCGAATTTCTCCACCGCCCGGATCAGCCCCGTGTTGCCCTCCTGGACCAGGTCCAGCAGCGGCATCTGGGACCGCCCGTACCGGCGAGCGATCGACACCACGAGCCGGAGGTTGGCGGTCACGAACCGCTGCTGCGCGCGCCGGCCCTCTTCGGCCAGCCACTCCAGCTCCTCCTCCGTGGCATATTTGGGCGCTCCGCCCTTCTTCCGTCCAACCCGCCCCTCGGCCAGCAGTTGCTCCGCCAGGAGTCCTGCCTCGACCGTCTCAGCGAGCTCGACCTCTTCCTCTGCGGTCAGCAAAGGCGTGCGTGCGATCTCTTCGAGGTAGAGACCAACACTGTCCTTGCCGTCGATACCGTCGTCCGTGCTGCGGACACGAGCCGTGCGAGCCACCGAAACTCCCTTCGTCGTTACATGGAGAGCAACGCTCGAGTAGGGTTCAAGATTCCAGGACGAGTGTGTAAACACCCTGAAGGTTCCCTGAGAGTTCCCGGCAGGGTTTCCGCCGTGGAAACCGATGTCCCACGGCCTTGCTGCCAAATGCGGCGCAACACCCCGGCGACTTCCTGAGAATCCGTCCAGAAATCAAACGCTCCGGTGTCCCCGGATGTGCTGCACAACACACATCCGGGGCCAGAAATTCCGCCTTTTCTAGCTCAGACCGAGGGTGTCGAGCTCCCAGGCGAGCGTGAACGCGACCTCGCGCCAGGCGTCGTACCGCCCGCTGCGGCCGCCGTGGCCGGCCTCCATCTCGGTCTTCAGCAGGACGTCGGGATCACCGGTCGCGGTCGCGCGGAGTTTCGCCACCCATTTCGCCGGTTCGACGAAGAACACCCGGGTGTCGTTCAGGCTGGTGATCGCCAGGACGCGCGGATAGTTCTGCGCGCTGATGTTCTCGTACGGCGAGTAGGACTTCATGTACTCGTAGACTCCGGCGTCCTCGAGCGGATTGCCCCATTCCTCCCACTCGATCACGGTGAGCGGCAACGACGGGTCGAGAATCGTGGTCAGCGCGTCCACGAACGGGACCTCCGCGACGATTCCGCCGAACGCCTGCGGCGCGAGGTTCGCGACCGCGCCCATCAGCAGGCCACCGGCGCTGCCGCCCTGCGCGACGATCCGTTCCGGCCGTGTCCAGCCGGCCTCGACCAGGTGCTCGGCGGCCGCGACGAAGTCGGTGAAGGTGTTCCGCTTGGTGAGCATCTTGCCTTCGTCGTACCAGTGCCGGCCGAGCTCGCCGCCGCCGCGGATGTGCGCGATCGCGAACACCACGCCACGGTCGAGCAGCGACAGCCGCGGAATCGAGAACCACGGGTCCATCGAGCTCTCGTACGAGCCGTACCCGTACAGCACGACCGGCGCGTTCCCGTCCTTCGCGACGTCCTTGCGCGCGACCAGCGAGATCGGAACCTTGGTCCCGTCCGGAGCGGTCGCCCATTCGCGGTACTGGGTGTACGCGGTCAGGTCGACGCCGCCGAGCACCGGCTGCTGCTTGAGCAGTCGCCGCTCACCGGTCGCGACATCCACGTCGTACGTCGAGCCCGGCGTGACCAGAGACGTGTAGCCGAAGCGGTACCGCGTCTCGTGCCACTCGTCGTTGCGCCCGGGGGAGACCGTGTGGATCGGCTCGTCGAACTCCAGCCCCTCGGGCGCGCCGAAGCCATCCTCCGTACGGCGCATGATCGCCAGCTCGGTGAGCGCGTTGCGGCGCCGGTACAGGATCACGTGGTCGGCGAACGCGTCCGCGCCGAGCAGCCGGCTGCTCTTGTCGCCCTCGAGCAGCGTCGTCCACTCGCCGGGGGAGTTCAGCGGCGCGGTGGCGAGCGAAAAGTTCGGGGCGTCGGCGTTGTGCGTGATCAGCAGCTGGTCGCCGGCGTGCTCGACGTCGTACTCGACCCCTTCACGCCGCGGCGCGACCACGACTAGCTCGCCGGCCGGGTCCTGGGCGTCGAGCAGCCAGACCTCGCTGGTGAGCTTGCTGCCGAGCGCGATCATGATCGCCTTCTCGTTGCGGGTCAGGTCGACGCCGACCCAGAACCGCTCGTCGGTCTCTTCCATCACGAGCACGTCGTCCGGCGTACCGAGCGTGTGCCGCCAGACCTGGTACGGGCGCCAGGCGTCGTCGACCTTGGTGTAGAAGATCGTCGAGCCGTCGGCGGACCAGGCCGAGCCGTAGTGCACCTCGGGCAGCTCGTCCGGCAACAGCTCACCGGTGCCGAGGTCCTTGATCCGCAGGGTGAACCGCTCGTCGCCCTTGAGGTCGACGGAGTAAGCGAGCAGGCGGCCGTCCGGGGAGACGTCGACGGTGCCGAGCGAGAAGAACTCGGAGTCGCCGGCGACCTCGTTGCCGTCGAGCATCACCTCCTCGCCCGCGATCTCGCCGTCGGTGGCCGGCGGCTGGTCGCCGTCCACCTTCACCCGGCAGTGCAGCGCGTACTGCCGGCCCTCGATCGTGCGCGAGTAGTACCAGTACCCGCCGCGCCGGGCCGGGACGCTCAGGTCGGTCTGCAGCGTCCGGTCGGAGATCTCCTTGAAGAGTGCCTCACGCAACGATTCCAGGTGCGCGGTACGCGCCTCGGTGTAACTGTTCTCGGCCCGCAGGTACCCCAGCACCTCGTCGTCGGTCTTGTCCCGCAACCACTCGTAGTCGTCGACGAAGGTGTGACCGTGATGGGTCCGCTCAACCGGCTTCCGCGCGGCGATCGGGGGCGTAAGAGATGAAGACTCAGACATGCCCGCGAGACTACCCGGCGAGCCTCAGATCCCGTACGTCGCGACGACCGGTGCGTGGTCGCTCCAACGCTCGGCGTACGTCGGGGCTCGGTGGACGACGCAACCGGTCGCGGCGGTCGCCAGGTCGGGGGAGGCGATCTGGTAGTCGATGCGCCAGCCGGCGTCGTTGTCGAAGGCCTTGCCTCGCCAGGACCACCACGAGTACGGACCGGGACCGTCGCCACCGAAACGGCGGCCGAGGTCGACCCAGCCGGACTCGAAGAGCCGGTCCATCCAGGCGCGTTCCTCGGGGAGGAATCCGCTCTTATTGCGGTTCGCCTTCCACGCCTTCAGGTCCTCTTCGCGGTGCGCGATGTTGAGGTCGCCGCACATCAGCACGTGCCGCCCGTCCGCGCGTAGTTCGGCCAGCCGCGCGGTGATCGCGTCGAGGAACGCGTACTTCTCCTCCTGGCGCGGCGGCGTCTCGAACTCGCCCGTGAACACATACGTGCTCACTGCGGTCAACGTCGTACCGTCGTCGAGGACGACATCTGCCTCGACCCAGCGCCCGGAGCCGTCGAAGCGCGCCGGTCCGATCGCCGCGCGCTCGTCCTTGATCGGCCGTCGGCTCGCCACGGCCACGCCGGCGCGACCCTTGTGGCCGTCGATCGTCGGCTCGGCATGCGCGATGTTCCAGTCGCCGCCGAGCAGTTCCCGCAGTACGTCGTCCGACGCGCGAACTTCCTGCATCAGCACCAAGTCGGGGTCCGTGCTCTCCAGCCACGGCACCATCCCTCGCCGGAAGGCGGCCCTGATCCCGTTCACATTCACCGTGGCAACCGTCAGCACGCCGGAACCCTACCCGTTGTGGTGCCCCGGCTTGACCACCATCAGCACCAGCACGACCAGCCAGAGCAGCGAGAAGATCCCGGACGTCATCGACAGCATCTTCGCCTTCGACACCACCGCACCACGCGCCTCGGCGTCCCCACCGGCCACCGCGAGCACACTGGACTGCGCCGGTACGACGAGGAACGCCAGCACCAGCGCTGCGGCCAGCGTGAGAACGATCGACACGATCACCCACGCTTCACCGGTGACCTGCATGCCGCCCGCGACCGCGAACCCGAACACCGGGACGGCGAGGCTCGCCCACGCGTACACCCGGGTGATGCGGTGCAGCACCTCCAGGCCGCCCGCGTCCGGCGTCTCGGCGGTCAGCACGCGGCGCGCGATCGGCGGGAACATGCTGGCCGCGATCGTCACCGGGCCGACGCACAGGATGGCCGCGAGGATGTGCACCGTCAGGAAGAACTTGTTCATCAACGCTCACTCGGACGTAGTCGTGAGGATCGCGTCCAGCGACCGTTCGCAGAGGTGCTCGAGAGCTTCCGGTGACACGGTCGGGTTGTCGATCCACAGCAGGAGGGTCTGCTCGACGTAACCCTGCCAGCCGTGGCACGCGAGCTCGACGACGGGGGTGACCTCGACGCCACTCTCGGCGACCGCGCTGATCACCCACTGGCTGAAGACGCGCCGCAGGTCCGAGTGCAGGGTGCGGATGTCGGGATCACCGGCCGCGGACATCAGCAGCGTCGCGCGGTACAGCTGCGGAGCCTCGAGTACGGCGCGGACGAACGCGCGGATGCCGGCTCGGAGCTGCTCGTGCGGAGGCAGCGAGGGGTCTGGAGCGGTCCGCAGCATGACCTCCGCGGCGGCCTCCTCGATGACGGCGTACTGGAATTTCTTCTTGGAGCCGAAGTAGTGGAACAGCAGCGCGGGGGAGACGCCGGCCTCGGTCGCCACCAGTTCGACGGTCAGCTCGCGGTGCGGGTCCGCGAGCAGCACCCGGCGGGCGGCCTCGAGGATCTGCGCCCGCCGCTGGTCGGGCCGCAGGCGCGAAGTGGAGGTCGAGGTCATAGCGGACAGTCTATTGAGTAAATGGTCAACAAGCCATTACTGTTGAGTACCCACTCAACAAGCTGGAGGTCCAGATGCGTCCGTTGGCCGGTCAAGTCGTCCTCGTCACCGGAGCTTCCCGGGGGATCGGCGCCGCGGTGGCGCGGAAGCTGGCCCAGGACGGCGCGAAGCTCGCGCTGGTCGGTCTCGAGCCCGACGAGCTGAAGAAGGTCGCCGAGGACTGCGGCCCGGACGCCGGCTGGTGGGAGGCCGACGTCACCGCCACCGACTCGTTGCGCGCCGCGGTCGAGGGGATCGCCGAGCGCTACGGCCGGATCGACGTGGTGATGGCGAACGCGGGGATCGCGGCGCCGGGGTTCAGCCGGAGCATGGACCCGAAGGTGTGGGAGCGCGTCATCGACGTCGACCTGCTCGGCGTCTGGCGGACCGTGCACCTGACGTTGCCGTACCTCCTGGAGAGCAAGGGGTATCTGCTGCTCGTCTCCTCGCTGGCCGCGATCGTGCACATCCCGGGCCTGGCGTCGTACAACGTCGCCAAGGCCGGCGTCGAGGCGATGGGGGACACGCTGCGGCCGGAGCTGAAGCACCTCGGCGTGCGGGTCGGCGTCGCGCACATGACGTTCGTCGACACCGACATGGTGCGTGGGGTCGACGGGCACCCGGTGTTCGGCAAGGTGCGGACCGGGATCCCGCTGGTGAGTAAGACGTACCCGCTCGAGTTCGCCGTGGACAAGTTCGTCGAGGGCATCAAGAAGCGGTCCCGAACGGTGCACGTTCCGGGCTGGATCGGCGCGATGAAGGTGGTCCGCTGGGTGCTCCCGCACGTCATCGAGCTAGGCTCGCGATTCAGCGTTCCGAAGTCCGACGCGGCCGCGCTCGCCGACATCCAGACCCGCGGCGCCGAGGCGTCGTCGCGACCGAGCGGCGCTGGTGGCCAGGCCGACTCGGAGAAGGCAGCCCACAGGTGAGCCGCGAGTACGACGTCGTACTGCTCGGCGCGAGTGGTTTCACGGGGGCGCTGACCGCGGAGTACCTGGACAAGAACGCTCCGGACGGACTCCGCTGGGCCGTTGCCGGACGCAACAAGTCGAAGCTGGAGCGGTTCGGCAAGGACATCCTGCACGCGGACGTGACCGACCCGAAGTCGCTGCAGGCGCTGGCCGAGTCCACGAAGGTCGTCGCCACCACGGTCGGCCCCTACATCCAGTACGGCGAAGCGCTGGTCGCCGCCTGCGCCGAGGCCGGAACGGGGTACCTCGACCTCACCGGCGAGCCGGAGTTCGTGGACCGGATGTACGTGCGGTACCACGAGCGCGCGCAGCAGACGGGTGCCCGGATCATCCACGCGTGCGGCTTCGACTCGATCCCGTACGACCTCGGTGTGCAGTTCACCGTCGAGCAGTTGCCGGAGAACGTGCCGATCCAGGTCGACGGCCTGCTCCGGGCCGGCGGCCGTCCCTCGGGCGGCACCTTTCATACTGCGATCACCGCGTTCTCCCGGCCCAAGCAGAACCTGGACGCACACCGTGCCCGGCGGGCCGCTGAACCGCGTCCGGTTGGACGGCGAGCCCGCGCGGTCGCGGGCAGCATCCACCGCCAGGAAGGGTTCTGGGCGGTGCCATTGCCGACCGTCGACCCGCAGATCGTCGGGTACTCGGCGCGTCTGCTGGACCGCTACGGACCGGACTTCCGCTACTCGCACTATGCCGCGGTGAAACGTCTGCCCACCGTCGCGGCGGGCGTCGGCGGCGTCGGCCTGCTGATCGCTGCGGCGCAGATCCCGCCGGCCCGCAAGGCCTTGCTGAACCGCCTGCAACCCGGCGACGGACCGAGCCCGGAGCGCCGCGCGCGGTCCTGGTTCAACGTCCGCTTCGTTGGCCGGGGCGGCGGCAAGCAGGTGATCACCGAGGTCGCCGGCCGCGACCCCGGGTACGACGAGACCGCGAAGATGCTCGGCGAGAGCGCACTGTGTCTGGCGCTCGACGACCTGCCGGAGACCGCCGGTCAGACCACGACGGCCGCAGCGATGGGACCCGCGCTGCGCGAGCGACTGGTGAAGGCGGGGATGACCTTTGCCACCCTCGGCGTCGACCACTACTAGCCCGGACGGCACCCGGGTCGCCGTCTACGACTACGGCAACGCCGGCGCGCCGGTGCTGATCTGCGTCCACGGCTACCCGGACAACGGGTCGCTCTGGGAGCCGGTCGCCGAACGTCTCGCCGATGACTTCCACGTGATCGCGTACGACGTCCGCGGCGCCGGTGCTTCGGATCAGCCGAGCCGCACGGCGGCGTACCACCTCGATCGGTTGCAGGACGACTTCCGCGCGGTGATCGACGCGGTGTCGCCCGACCGGCCGGTGCATGTGCTTGCGCACGACTGGGGATCGATTCAGTCCTGGCACTTCGTCACCGACCCGGCGTTGCAGCACCGCATCGCGTCGTTCGTGTCGATCTCCGGGCCGTCGCTGGACCACGCGGGGCACTTCCTCCGGCGACGCAGCCGCGCCGCACTCCGGCAGCTCGTGCACTCCTGGTACATCTTCTACTTCCACCTGCCCTGGCTGCCCGAGCTCGGCTGGCGGAAGGGATGGGCGCACCGCGTCTTCAGCCGGCTGGAGCCGCAGGACGCTCAGGACAAACGATTGATCGGCGACTACCTGCACGGCATGAAGTTGTACCGCGCAAACGTTGTCCCTCGCCTGCTGCGGCCGGGTCAGCGGCGGACCGACGTACCTGTGCTGGCGGTGTCACCGGAGGGCGATCCGTTCGTCACGACGCCGCTGCAGATCGACGGAGCGCGATGGGCCACCGACCTGACGGTGAAAGTGGTCAGGGGCGGCCACTGGATGCCCCGGAACGATCCCGGACTTGTCGCCGAACTGGTACGGAAACACGCCGGTCAGGTGGCAGGCTGGGAGGTATGAGGACGCTTCTGAACCTGATCTGGCTGGTGCTGGCCGGCTTCTGGCTGGCCATCGGGTACGCCGTCGCGGGGATCATCTGCTGCATCCTGATCATCACCATCCCGTTCGGGATCGCGTCGTTCCGGATCGCCGGGTACACCCTGTGGCCGTTCGGGCGCACCATCGTCGACAAGCCGGGCACCGGGGCGGGCGCGCTGCTCGGCAACCTGATCTGGATCATCTTCGCGGGCTGGTGGCTGGCACTCGGCCACCTGACCACAGGGATCGCGCTGTGCCTGACGATCATCGGCATCCCGCTCGGGATCGCGAACTTCAAGCTGATCCCGATCTCCCTGGTGCCGCTCGGCAAGGACATCGTGCCGAGCGACCGGCCGTTCGCCGTCCGGTGAGGTCGCTGACCGTCCTCGGTTCCTGCGGCGCGTGGCCCGAGGCCGGTCGCGCGTGCGCCGGGTTCCTGCTCGAGTACGACGGGTTCCGGGTGGTGCTCGACCTCGGGTACGCCGCGTTGCCCCGCCTGCTCGCGCACTGCCCGAAGGGTGATGTCGACGCGGTCGTGGTGACGCACCAGCACCCGGACCACTGCGTCGACGTGAGCGGCCTGGCCCGGGTCCGGCACTACGAGGCGCCGGACGCGCCGCCCGTCGCGCTGCATTGCGCCCCGGGCGTTCTCGACGTACTGCGGGCCCTCGAGCCGAACCCGGATCCGGCGGAGGTCTTCGCCGTCCACGATCTGGCGTCGACGACACGGATCGGGCCGTTCGACGTGCTGGTCGTGGAACTGCCGCACTACAAGACGAATCTCGGGGTGCGGTTGAGCGCGCCCGGGGTCTCGGTCGCGTACACCGGTGACAGTGGGCCGTCGCCCGAGCTGCAGCGGTTGGCGGAGGGGACGGACCTGTTCATCTCGGACGCGACCTATCAGGGCTCGTCCCACGACAGCTACCTGATGACTGCGGCGGAAGCGGCTCAGGGCGCGAGTGGAGCCAAGCGGCTGTTGCTCACGCACTTCTGGCCCGGCTCCGACCGCACGGTATCCGTGGTGGAGGCACGCCGCGAGTTCGCCGGCGAGGTCATCGAGGCCGACGAAGGTCTGCGGCTGACCCTCTGAAAGGGTGCCCCAGGCAACCTAGCTGTGTTCGGCGTCGACGACCTTGCGGACGTTGGTGATGTCACCGCAGCCGGACCGGATCAGGCGGGCGCGCTCCTGTGCGAACGTGTCGCCGAGATCGCGCCGCACGGTCTCGGTGATGTCGGTGCGGGCCGGGTTGAGGACGTCGCGCTCTTCCTCGTCGAAGTGGTGGGTGAGTGCCTCGGACAGCTCGTGCAGCTTCGCGCTGAACTCTTCGCTACCGACGTCCTCGACCTCCATCAGCGCGAGCAGCGCATCGTTGCCCTCGGCATGCTCGTGTTCGGAGTGCTCGACCTCGTCGGCGTCGATCGCGTCCTTGCGGCGCAGCGTCGGGTAGACCCTCGACTCCTCGGCCTCGGCGTGCGCGATCAGAACGGTCGCCAGGTCGGCGAGCACCGCCTCCCGATCGCTCCGGACGTCGCGCAACTCCCGCAGCGCCTCCTCGAACCACCGGTGGTCGGCCAGGATGATCTCGACCACGTCTCCACTGGCCGACGGCAAGATCCTCGGCATGCGTCATCTCCTCTCTCAGGCCTAACCGGTACCCGGATAACCTGCGGTCATGCCGACCCCAGTCCAGTCAGCGCTCATCCGTCGCCCGAGTCCGCGGCTCGCCGACGGGCTTGTCACCCACATCGAGCGGCAGCCGGTCGACGTCGAGCTCGCGACGCGTCAATGGCAGCGGTACGTCGACGCGCTGCACGACACCGGTTGGACCACGGTCGAGGTGCCACCGATCGACGAGTGCGCCGACAGCGTCTTCGTCGAGGACACGATGGTCGTGTACGGCGACCTCGCGGTGATCGCCCGGGCCGGTGCGAACGAGCGACGCGCGGAAGCCGCCGCGGCCGCGCAGACCGTCGCGAGCCACGGCTACCGGATCGAGCACATCACTGAGCCGGGCACGCTGGACGGGGGCGACGTACTGAAGGTCGGCTCGACGATCTACGTCGGGCAGGGTGGACGGACGAACGCGGCGGGGATCGAGCAACTGCGTGCCGCGTTCGCCCCGCTGGGTGCCGACGTCCGGGCGTTGCCGGTGCGGAAGGTGCTGCATCTCAAGTCGGCCGTCACCGCGCTGCCCGACGGGACGGTGATCGGGTACGAGCCGCTCGTCGACGACGCGGGCGCGTTCGACCGCTTCCGGCCCGTTCCGGAGGAGGCCGGCGCACACGTTGTACTGCTGGGGGAGGATCGGCTGCTGATGGCTGCGTCCGCGCCGAAGTCCGCCGAGCTGTTCGAAGGGTTGGGCTACAAGCCGGTTGTCGTGGACATCAGCGAGTTCGAGAAGCTCGAGGGCTGTGTCACGTGCTTGTCGGTGCGCTTGCGCGGCTGAGCATGCGTCGCGCGTCGCGGGTGAGCTGCAGCTCGCGCCTCTTGCCACGTCCCTCGGCGACCTCGCACGCCTCCACCAGTGCCGCGCGATAGACCGCCGAGTCCGGGTGTCCGGGTGGTGCGTTCCGGACGACCTCGCTGAGGGTCCGGAGAGCGGGCGCGATGTCGCCGCACGCGAGCAATGCCTGTCCGAGCGCCGACCGGTCCCGGAGCAGTTCTGGATCATCGGCCGCGGCCTCCGCCTCGTCCGCGGTCACGATGTCCGCCAGCAGGTCGGCCTCGGCCCGTGGGCCACCGACCATCAACCGCGCGCCGGTGACCGCCTCGGCCGCCGCATGGGTCAGCTCATGATGCGGCCCGAACACCTCGACCAGTTGCGGCGTCAGCAGCTCGAACCACGCGATCGCTCGTCCGTAGTTCGCTGTCGCCAGCAACCCCTGCGCCACACGCAGCCGGACCCGCAACGTGGCCGGGTCGTCCGCCGGGAGAACCTGCTCCCGAGCGACCAGCGCCGACTGGTAGAACGGCAGCGCCCGGCCGGGCTCGCTCTCGTCCCAGTACGCCTCGGCCTGCCGGTACTCCGGGGCGCCGTCGAGCTCCGGATGCGCCGCGATCGGCTCCCGTCGTACGACGGCACGCACCGGCGGCTCGATCAGGCGGCGGCCGACGTAGCTGCGGCCGCCGGTCGGGATCACCCGGTACTGGCCGTGCTTCGACACCGGAACCCACAGCACGGTGCTGTAGAGCGTGCGGATCGAGGACCCGCAGTTCTCGCAGACGTCGCGGTGCCCGTAGAACCGGCTACCCATCGGGCCCGCGGTCTCGGCGGCGCGCCAGGCCTCCGAGGCCGCCGTGCAGGGCGCACAGAACGGGTAGACCCCGCGCCGCTCCTCATTCATTCGGCCCATTGTGGTCAGTTTCGGGTTCGCCGTCCTCATCCGCAGCGGTGATCCGTACTTTTGTCAGCGCCGGATCGTCCACGGCGAACGTCCGCACCGGCCCCGGCGGTGTGTCCGCGGTCTCGAACCGCACCGTCACCCGCCCGCGGCCGGACCCCCAGACCCAGCCCTGCCCGTGCTCGGGATGCGCCACGTCCTGCCCGGGGTGGAATCCGAGCTGGTCCCGCGGGCGGGCCGGCAGCTCGACGATCTCGATCGGGTTCCCGGCGTGCTCCTCCTCGGTGAAGAGGTCGTCCTGGATCCAGTCGGCGAGTGACGAGACGCCTACACCGAGCAACCGGATGCCGCCGCCGATCTCGCTCTCCTCGAGCAGCCGGCGGGCGACCCGCGCGATCACCCGCGCGTCGTCGGTCGGTCCGGCCAGCGTCGACGACCGGGTGTGCGTGGTGAAGTCGTGCATCCGCGTCTTCACCGTGACCGTGCGGCCGGACAGCTGCGCCTTCTGCAACCGCTCGGACACCCGCAGCGCCATCCGGTCGCTGATCGCCGCCAGAAGCGCGCGGTCGATGATGTCGGTCTCGAACGTGTCCTCGACACTGACCGACTTGGTCTCCCGGTCGCTGACCACCGGACGGTCGTCGGCGGCGACCGCGAGCCGATGCAGGCTGGTGCCGTGCGCGGAGCCGATCTGCCGCACCAGCTCGTCCTCGTCGAGCTGCTGCAGATCCGCGACGGTCCGCACACCGGCCATGCTCAGGCGCTGCGCCGTCGCCGGGCCGACCCCTGGGATCACCGTGACCTGCATCGGCGCGAGGAACTCCGCCTCGGTCCCGGCCGGGACGACGACCACGCCGTCCGGCTTGTCGAGATCGCTGGCGATCTTCGCGATCAGCTTCGACGTCCCCGCGCCGACCGAGGCGGTCAGACCGCCGCTCACCTTCCGGATCGCTTCCTTCAGGTCGTTCGCGATCGCTTCGACATCGTCGACGGTCAGGTCGCTCAGTCCGCTGGCGGCCAGGTCGATGAACGCCTCGTCCAGCGACAGCGGCTCGACCAGCGGCGACAGCGCCCGCATCTCCGCCATCACCGCGATGCTGCTCTGCCGGTACGCCTCGAAGCGTGGGCTCAGGTACGCCGCGTGCGGGCAGCGCGACCGCGCTTCTGCGGTCGACATCGCCGAGCGGACGCCGTACTTGCGGGCCTCGTACGACGCCGTGGACACGACTCCGCGCACGCCGATCCCGCCGACGACCACGGGTTTGCCCCGGAGCGACGGCTTGTCCCGCTGCTCGACGGCCGCGAAGAACGCGTCCAGGTCGACATGCAGCACCGACGGATCATTACGCACCTGCCCAGTGTCCCCGTCAGCACCGACAATTGGTGCATGAGCTTCCCCGACCACTGGGACGACGGCACCGACCCGACCAGCGCCACACACCAGGTCCACTGGTACGACGACCGGACGGCGATCGTCCGCCAGTCCCTGCGAACCAACTTCGAGGGCCCGTTCCTGTACCTCTTGCTCGGTACCGAGCGCGCCCTGCTGCTCGACACCGGGACCGGCCACGTCCCGCTCCGGCCGTTGATCGACGAGCTGGTGGGGGAGCGGGAGCTGATCGTCGCGCACACGCACAGCCACGGTGACCACGTCGGCGGCGATGCGGAGTTCGAGAACGTGGTCGGCCCATCGGCCGCGGACGTCGCGGCGTACTTCGGGCTGACCGACTGGCCGAACGGCGTGGTGGAGCTCGACCTCGGTGGGCGGGTGCTCGACATCCTCCCGATCCCGGGCCATCACGCGTCGCACATCGCCGTCTACGACCGGGACACGCGGCTGCTGTTCAGCGGCGACTCGCTCTACCCGGGGCGGCTGTACGTCTTCGACTGGCCGGAGTTCCGGGCGAGCGTCGCGCGGCTCGGGGAGTTCGTTGCCGGGGGCAAACCGGTGGAATGGGTGCTCGGCGCCCACATCGAGATGACCACCGAGCCGGCGCAGGACTACCCGATGGGCGCCGACCAGCATCCCGGCGAGCACGAGTTGCCGCTGCGCCCCGGCGTACTGACCGAGCTGGTGGACGTGATGGCGACGGCCGGCGAGGAGCCGGTCCGGATCGAGCGCGAGCACTTCATCGTGTTCCCGGTGGTGCCACCACGCGAATGATCAGCGCACAGGTGGGCACCTTCAGGCACACTGAGCGAAGGAGCCACCAGGGGAGGCGCTGATGGGTGAGGAAGTCGACCGGGTCGAGTTCACCCGGGCGGACCGGACCGCGTTCCGCGCTCAGGTCCATCGCAATCTGGACGCCTTCGCGCGGATGCTGCGCGAGGCCCGGTTCGCGCCCGAGAAGCCGATGACCGGTATCGAGATCGAGCTGAACCTGGTCGACGAGCGCTGCGACCCGGCGATGAAGAACTCCGAGGTGCTGAGCGCGATCGAGGACGACGCGTTCCAGACCGAGCTCGGGCAGTTCAACATCGAGATCAACGTGCCGCCCGGGCAGATCGACGGTCTCGGGCTGGACACGATGGAGTCGA
Organism: Kribbella sp. NPDC054772; assembly: GCF_053611945.1. Lineage (NCBI taxonomy): Bacteria > Bacillati > Actinomycetota > Actinomycetes > Propionibacteriales > Kribbellaceae > Kribbella > Kribbella sp. NPDC054772. The sequence goes on from NZ_JBSHBJ010000040.1 coordinate 14,149, forward strand.
GCATCCGAGACAGCCTGAACGCGGCCGAGGACAAGGCGGCCCGGACCGGCTCGTCGATGGTGATCGTCGGGATCCTGCCGACGCTGCTGACCGAGCACATCCGCCGCGACGCACTCAGCACGAACCCGCGGTACTCGTTGCTCAACGACCAGATCTTCGCGGCCCGCGGCGAGGACGTGCAGATCTCCATCGATGGTGTCGAGCGGCTGCAGGTGACCGCGGACAGCATCGTCCCCGAGGCCGCCTGTACGTCGACGCAGTTCCATCTCCAGGTCACGCCAGAGGCCTTCCCGCGGTACTGGAACGCGGCGCAGGCGATCTCCGGCGTGCAGCTCGCGGTCGGTGCGAACTCGCCGTTCCTGTTCGGCAAGGAATTGTTGCGCGAGACCCGGATCGCGTTGTTCGAGCAGGCCGCCGACACTCGCACGCACGAACTGAAGACGCAGGGCGTCCGGCCGCGGGTCTGGTTCGGTGAACGATGGATCACGTCGATCTTCGACCTCTTCGAGGAGAACTCGCGCTACTACCCGGCGCTGCTCCCGGTCACCTCCGACGAGGACCCGATCGCGGTCCTGGACCGCGGTGACACTCCGGCCCTTTCGGAATTACGCCTGCACAACGGGACGATCTATCGCTGGAACCGCCCGGTGTACGACGTTGTCCGGGAGAAGCCGCATCTGCGCGTCGAGAATCGTGTCCTGCCGGCCGGTCCGACAGTGGTCGACACGATTGCCAACGGCGCCTTCTATTTCGGACTCGTCCGTGCGCTGGCCGATGACGAACGGCCGATCTGGTCGCAGATGTCGTTCAGCGCCGCCGAGGAGAACTTCCACGCCGCCGCCCGGCACGGCATCGACGCCGAGGTCTTCTGGCCCGGGGTCGGCACGGCCCGTGCGACCGAGCTGGTGCTCAGACGCCTGCTGCCGTTGGCGGTTCGCGGTCTGGACGCCTGGGGCGTCGACGTCGCGGTCCGCGACCGGCTGCTCGGGATCATCGAGCAACGCTGCCTGACCGGCCGCAACGGCGCGTCGTGGCAGGCCGACGAGTTCCACCGCCTGTATACAAAGGGGCCGTACGGTCGGCGGGACGCGTTGCGCGGAATGCTCCGCGGGTATCGCGACCACATGCACGCGAACACTCCCGTGCACGCGTGGCCGGTGGACTGAACCGGTTCGTACCGCGCGACAACGTAGGACAGTGCGCGCCGAACCAGGCGGAACTCCGGTCCTTCTGACGGAACCTCGTCGACCTTGCCCAGGGCAACGGCGTCGGCGGGTTCCGGCACGAGTTCGATAACGACCCGACATACAGGGGTGGCGCTTTCGGTGACAGCCCTGCAAAGGTGTGCGCACCGGAAGGTTAGCGGGGCCCACCGGGGGTAGTACTCGGGCACCGGCAGCCCTCCGTCACCGTTGCGACACAACAGGTGCAAATGCAGCGGATGCCGACCGCGGTCGGGAGCAGTATCGTTCGAGACGGGTCGACACACACCCGGAGGTGAGGCAGGGCGATGACGACCATCGTCGTGGGTTATGTGCCGAAGGCGGAAGGCCGTGCGGCCCTTCGGCGGGCAGCGGAGGAAGCGACGCTGCGAGACGCCAAGCTGGTGGTGGTGAACTCGCATCGGGGCGGGCGCAGCTTCGACAGCGACGAGGCGGCGGCCAGTGACGCCGCGCTGAGCGAAGTACGGGAGCAGCTCGACTCGACCGGTGTGCCCTACGAGGTACGCCAGTTGGTGCGTGGCCTGGACCCGGCGGAGGACCTGGTGGCCGTCGCCGAGCAGGTGCATGCGGAGTTCATCGTGATCGGCCTGCGGCGCCGGTCGCCGGTCGGCAAGCTCATCCTCGGCAGCAACGCGCAGCGGGTGCTGCTCGATGCTCCGTGTCCGGTGCTGGCCGTGAAGGCCGAGGAAGGGGAGGACTGAGGTGACGTCGACACGCAGCAGGAAGCTGTGCCTCGCGCAACAGCCGGACGCCGACGAGATGCTGAGCAGAGATCCGTTCGCCCTGCTGGTCGGGATGTTGCTCGACCAGCAGATCCCGATGGAGCGCGCGTTCGCGGGCCCGGTCGCGATCGCGCAGCGGATGTGCGGTCCCTTCGATCCCGCCACGGTCGCGCACTACGACCCGGACGCCTTCGTCGAGGTGGTGGCCGGCCCGCCCGCGGTGCACCGGTTCCCGACCGCGATGGCCGCCCGGATCCAGACCCTGGCCAAACACCTCGACGAGCAGTACTCCGGTAACGCCTCGGGCCTGTGGTCCGATGTGAAGTCCGGGGACGACCTGCTGGCCAGACTGTCGGCCCTGCCGGGCTTCGGCGCGCAGAAGGCGAAGATCTTCGTCGCGCTGCTCGGCAAGCAACTGAAGGTGCGGCCGCGTGGCTGGCGCGAGGCCTCCGAGCCGTACGGCGAGGACGGCGCGTACAAGTCCGTCGCGGACGTGATCGACGTTGCCTCACTGGTCAAGGTGCGGCAGTTCAAGCAGGAGCAGCAACTGGTCCGGCAGCGGGTGGTGGCCCGGCCGCTGCGGAGGACCCGCAACGGGTGACGACGACGCGTGGCAGCGGTGACAAGGGCCCCCGGAAATACGCTCTCCGGGGGGTCGTGCGACGCCTGAGCTTGGTTCGCGGATTACAATGGACTGTTGTCGCCGCCTGACCAGCGAGCAGCCGCACACCGCAGTACCCAAAAGCTCAGCTTCACAACGTCGTACCGTCGTACAAACCCTGCGTCAGACGAGAGGTAATTCGTGTCGTCCAGCTCGTCCGAGAACCTTCCCGCCGAACCGGCTAGGGCCGTGGCCGCCGCCACCGTCCGCAGTACGGCTCAAAGGACCAGCGCCCGAGTCACCGACCCCGCAGCCAAGAAGGCGGCGGCGAAGAAGGCGGCGGTGAAGACCGCCGGCACCAAGGAGGACGGTATCCCCGCGAAGAAGGCCGCTGCCAAGAAGGCTACGGCGAAGAAGGCAGTGTCCGAAGCGGGTGTGGCGATCGACCCGAAGACCGGGAAGCCGCGCGCGCTCGACGACGTGGACGAGTCCGACTTCAGCCCGGAATCGGTGAAGCCGCTGGAGAAGGAGCTCACCGAGGACCAGGGCTTCATCGTCTCCGAGGCCGACGAGACCGACGAGCCCGAGCAGCAGGTGATGGTCGCCGGTGCTACCGCCGACCCGGTCAAGGACTACCTGAAGCAGATCGGCAAGGTCCCGCTGCTGAACGCCGAGCAGGAGGTCGAGCTCGCGAAGCGGATCGAGGCCGGCCTGTTCGCCGAGGAGCAGATCGCCGACGAGGAGGCCAAGCTCAAGGAGAAGGTCCGCGACGAGTACGAGTGGATCTCCGAGGACGGCCGCCGCGCCAAGAACCACCTGCTCGAGGCCAACCTGCGCCTGGTGGTGTCGTTGGCCAAGCGGTACACCGGCCGCGGCATGCTGTTCCTGGACCTGATCCAGGAGGGCAACCTCGGTCTGATCCGTGCGGTCGAGAAGTTCGACTACACCAAGGGCTACAAGTTCTCGACGTACGCCACCTGGTGGATCCGGCAGGCGATCACCCGGGCGATGGCCGACCAGGCCCGCACCATCCGGATCCCGGTGCACATGGTCGAGGTCATCAACAAGCTGGCCCGTGTCCAGCGGCAGATGCTGCAGGACCTGGGCCGGGAGCCCACTCCGGAGGAGCTCGCCAAGGAGCTCGACATGACCCCGGAGAAGGTCATCGAGGTGCAGAAGTACGGCCGCGAGCCGATCTCGCTGCACACCCCGCTCGGTGAGGACGGCGACTCCGAGTTCGGTGACCTGATCGAGGACTCCGAGGCGATCGTCCCGGCCGAGGCGGTCTCGTTCACGCTGCTCCAGGAGCAGCTGCACGCGGTCCTCGACACGCTGTCCGAGCGTGAGGCCGGCGTGGTCTCGATGCGCTTCGGTCTCACCGACGGCCAGCCGAAGACCCTGGACGAGATCGGCAAGGTGTACGGCGTAACCCGCGAGCGGATCCGCCAGATCGAGTCCAAGACGATGTCGAAGCTCCGGCACCCGTCGCGTTCGCAGGTCCTCCGGGATTACCTGGACTGATGTCATGACGCAGTGGATCGCCAGTGCGCTTGCGCTGGTGATCCCTGTGGTCGACACGGCTTCTCTGGCCGCCGCCGTACTCACGGCGGCGGCCTTGCTGTTGGCGCTGGTGGTCGTCGCGCGGTCGTCCGCGCCCACCGCCACGCCGCTGCTTGCGCGGGCCTCGTCGGTCCGCGACCGGGCCGAGCAGACAGTATTCCTGCGGCTGCGTGATCCTGACGCCGCCGGTCGGCCACGCCCACGAGCACCGGGACGGTAGCGCTCCACCTCGCTACCTGTTCCTACTCACTCGTGGAGTTCTGCTGTGCCTTCCTTCCTGGAGGCACCGGTCGCCGGTGCCTATCACTTGCTCACGTCCCTCGTGGACACTCTTCAACCGCTGACCGGCGCGTACGCCGCCGTCATCGCGATCGTCCTGTGCACCCTCGTCGTACGACTGTGTCTCGTCCCGCTGAGCGTGCGGGCGCAGCGTGGGCTCAAGGCCCGCGCCGCGATGATGCCGCAGCTGAAGCAGCTGTCCGAGAAGCATCGCGGCAATCCCGAACGTCTGCAGCGTGAGGTCGCGAAGCTGCAGGCCGAGTCCGGTACGTCGTTGTTCGCCGGGTTCCTGCCGATGCTCGCGCAGTTGCCGTTCTTCTGGCTGATGTACACGCTGTTCTCCCGCACGGTGGTGGCGGGGGAGTCGAACCAGCTGATCAGCGGGAGCCTGCTCGGTGCGCCGCTCGGCGTGCACTGGCCGGTCTTCACCGGTACGCCGGCGTTCCTCGTGGTCGCCGTACTGCTGGCAGTCGTCGCATGGTTCTCGGCGCGACTGCAGGTGCGCCAGCTCGAGGCGTCGGCGACGGCCGGGTCGCCGGTGTCCACGTGGTCGCGGCGGATCGCTCGGCTGCTGCCGTACGGGACGCTGCTGACGGCCGCCTTCGTGCCGCTCGCCGCCGGTCTGTACCTGTTGACGACGACCACCTGGACGGTCGTCGAACGCACCGTCCTGCAGCGCTAGTTGCTTCGGGCAACGGTGTCGGAATTGTCCGTTGCGGTCCGCCGAAGCGTTCTGATACCGTCTTTATTAAAGGCGGTTACATATCAGCTTCAGGGGTGCGATGGACGCCGTACGAGGACCCGCTCAGGCAGAGCGAGCTGCCAACCAGGTCGCCTGTCTGCGTTTCCTCGACGACGCCGGTGAGGCCTGCACGGTCGGCGAGCTGAGCGCCGGGACCGGGCTGTCCCGACCGACCGTGCACGCCGTTCTCGACGACCTGGTCGGGGCCGGGCTGGTCGTGTCCGCGAGTCCGGCGACGGCGGGTCCGGGGCGGCCGGCGCGAGCGTTCCGGTTCGTCCGCGACTCAGGCCTCGTCGCCGGGGTCGACCTCGGGCCGCGGGGTGCGCGGGCGGTGATCTGCGATCTGTCCGGCCGACGGTTGGGGTACACCGAGCTGCCGGCGGAGGGGCCGTCCGACCTCTCGCTCATTCCGCGGGCGCTGGAGGCTGCGGGGGAGTCGGTCGACCTTGGGCGGCTGCGCGCGGTCGGGCTGGGGCTTCCTGGGGTCGTCGAGGCCGACGGTCGGCTGCGCGCGAGTCTCGCGATGCCCGACCTGGTCGGGCTGCCGGTCGGTGAGCTGATCGCGAAGGAGCTCGGTCAGCCCGTCGTGGTCGACAACGACATCAAGCTCGCCGCGCTCGCCGAGCAGCGCGGCGGCGCCGGGCGTGGGTACTCCGATGTCGTCTACCTGCAGATCGGTCATCGACTATCGGTGTCGATCGTGCTCAACGGAGTCATCCGGCAAGGGCGTCACCGCCTTGCTGGAGAGCTCGGGGCGCAGCGCGGGATGCGCTGGACGCGGAACGCGCAACGCGGGCAGCTGGTCTGGTCCGCGCGGCCGACCGGCGCCGAGGTGCTGAGCGCCGCGGCGGCCGGCGACGCCGGTGCACAGGCCGAGCTCGCGGACTTCTGCGCGCAGATCGCGGCCAGGATCGCGACCGTGCTGCTGGTCGTCGACCCCGAGATCGTGGTCGTGCGCGGCGGGCCGGTGCAGGACAGCACCGCGCTGCTGCGGCCGCTCGAGGCCGCGATCGAGAAGGAACTGGTTTTCCCCGAGCATCCACCCATCGTCGCTTCGGCGTTGGGACGTGAGGCAGTGGTGCTCGGGGCGGTCGGCACCGCGTTCGACCGGTACAGCTCGGCAATCTACGGCGTCCACGACTATCCGAGTCCGTGGCACCGGATCACCCATGACGTCTCTGACGAGACTGAGAGGACCACGAAGTGAAGCTAGGAGTCAGCTCATACTGCTTCCGCCAGCTGATGGTGAGCGGCGAGATGGACCTGATCTCGGTTCTGGACTGGGTCGCGGCCTCGTCGGCCGGGCACATCGAGGTCGCCGCGATGGACGGGGAGTACTACCTGGAGAACCCGGACGTCGTGAGTGCTGCCGCGAAGCACTCGGCCGACATCGACGTACCGATCGTGAACTACCTGGTCAGCGGTGACCTGCGGTCGGCCGACGAGAAGGAGATCGACCGGCTGCGCCGGCAGCTCGACATCGCGCAGGCGTTCGGCGCCGGGGTCTTCCGGCACGACGTGGCGCCGTGGGCGTGGCGTGAGGAGAACCCGGGGGAGTTCGAGTCGACGTTCGCGAAGGTCGTCGAGGGCTGCCGCGCGGTCGCCGACCACGCCGCCGGGCTCGGCATCGTGTCGACGATCGAGAACCACGGCTTCTTCATGAACGGCAGCGACCGGCTGGCCCGCCTCGTGTACGAGGTCGACCGCCCGAACTTCCGGGTCACCCTCGACCTCGGCAACGGTCTGTGCGTCGGCGAGGTGCCGGGCAAGACCGCGGCCGGCCTGATCGACGTCGCGGCGTCGATCGGTGTGAAGGACTTCCACATCCGCCGCTCGGCCGGCGACGGCTGGCTGAAGACGCTGGCCGGCGACTACCTGCTCGGCACGGTGTCGGGTCACGGTGACGTGGACCTGCCGGGCCTGCTCGCACTGGTCGCGACCAAGCCCGACGTACCGGTGAGCCTGGAGTTCGAGGGTATGGAGGCGCCGCTGCCTGCCATCGAGCGCTCGCTCGCGAACATCCTCCGACTGACGGAAGGCAACGCCTGATATGACGACGCGGATTGCAGTGATCGGGCTCGGCTCGATCGCTGTCGAACACTTGGGCGCGTACCAGCGCAACCCGCAGGCCGAGCTGGTCGCCGTGTGCGACGTGGACCTGGAGCGGGCGAAGGCGCGCGCCGAGCAGTTCGGCGTGGAGCGGGTCACCGGTGACGTCGAGGAGATCTTCTCGGACCCGGACATCGACGCGGTGAGCGTGTGCGTGCCGAACACCCTGCACGCCCCGATCGCCGAGGCGGCGCTGCGGGCCGGCAAGAACGTCCTGGTCGAGAAGCCGATGACCGTGACGGTGCCCGAGGCCGAGGCGCTGGTGAAGGCGGTCGAGGAGACCGGGAAGGCGCTGCAGATCGGGTACGTACGGCGGTACGCGCCGAACGCACTCGTGACGAAGCGGTTCCTGGACGCCGGCGAGTTCGGTGACATCTACGCGGCCCGGGCGACGCTGCTGCGGACGGCCGGGAACCCCGGTGGCTGGTTCGGTGACGTGGAGCTGTCCGGCGGCGGTCCGCTGATCGACCTCGGCGTCCACATCATCGACCTGTGCTGGTACCTGATGGGGATGCCGAAGCCGGTGTCCGCATCGGGTGCGACGTTCGCGCCGCTGGGTGCGCGCGACAACATCCAGAACCTGACCCGGTACAAGGCCGCGTCGGCGGCGCGGCCGAACACGGTCGAGGACTACGCGACGGCGCAGATCCGGTTCGAGGGCGGGGCGGTTCTCGACGTGGACACGTCGTACTCGTTGCACGCCCGGAACGAGATCAGCGTCCGGATCCACGGCGAGAAGGGCGGCGCGGAGATCGAGCCCGAGCTGCTGATGGTCACCGAGCGGCACGACACGCTGCTGCACATGCAGCCGCAGATCGACTCGCTCGGCTTCGACTTCAAGGTCGGCTTCGCGAACCAGATCGACCACTTCCTGCAGATCTGCCGCGGCGAGATCCCCGCCGACGCGACGGCCGAACAGGGCCTGCAGATGGCCCGGATGCTGACCGCGATCTACGAGTCGGCCAAGTCCGGCGCCGAGGTCCGCATCGACAGCTGAGCACGTGCGGTCGCCCGGGGCTCTCACAGTTCCGGGCGACTGCCTCAGAGTTCGCGGGGGCTAGGGCGACCGTTCGCACCGCGGTTGTTGACCGCGCTGTACCGCATGCCGGGGCGCACGGGCGATTCTCCGGTCGGCGGGGGCATTTGAAGCCCCTGCCCGGCACCCGGCACCCGGCTGCTGGTTCGGCGGGAGTCCTACCTGCCTCGCCCGCAACCCGTCCCGCAGTGCCGGATCGGCGGTTTGAGCCATCATCTGTTGTTGCGTAGCTCGAGCGGCTGCCAGCTGCTGAGTCACCCGTTGCTCAGCCGCAGCGCTCCGCTCCGGCGTCATCTCGACCCGCCCACCCTGCTGCGCCGCCGGAGCGGAGGGCTTCGTTGGTCTCCTGCACGCGGCGGGCTTGCTTTTGCTGCTCCGCCTGCCGGTCGAGCTCGACGGAACGGCGCTGCTGTTCCGCCCGCTGGTGGTTGAGCTCCGCCTGCTGGCGTTGGTACTCGGCGATCGCCGCGGTCATGTCGACCTGGGTCGGCCGTTGCGGGTCGTCGTCCTCCACCGGCCCGTCGTAGTCGTCGTCGGCGTCGGCGTGCAGGAGGGCGTCGGGATCCTCCTCCCGCGGGTACAACCGGTCGATCTCCTCGTCCGTCAGCTCGTGGATGGGAGGACGGTCGTCCACGCGTGCCGGCTCCGCTCGCACCTCCTCGGCCTCGCGGATCCGCGGTCTGTCGAACGACGCCATCAGTCAATCCCTTCGCCGTCCCCCGTGGCTCAACCATAAGTTGAGAGCGGTGCAGACCGGTTCCGGACGCGCTCAGGGACGACGGAGGCGGGCCTCGAGGCCGTCGAGGGTGCGTGCGAGGCCGTAGCTGAAGGTGTCCTCGCTGCCCGCTTCGAGGTCGGCGCCGCTGTTGGCGGCGTACAGCGCGCGGAGGTGCGGGAACGGCTCGGCGGCGCGGACCGCGGCCGGCCAAACCTCTGCCTGCCACGCGGCCATGTCCTTGCCGCTGCGCTTGAGTTTGCTGACCGTCGCGGCCTCTACCGACGCGACGCCGATCACGTAGCCGAGCACCGTGGTCGACGCCTGGTCGGCCTCGGGCAGCTCGAATCCGGCCGCCAAGTAGATGCCCAGCGTGTCGTCGGAGACCCGCATCAGGTTCGGTCCGAGGTAGTTCATCCCGACGTCCGCGAGCGTCGGCGCGACCCACGGGTGCCGGACGATCATCGCGCGCACGCTCCGCGCCGCCGACTCGGCCGCCGCGCGCCACTGCGCCGGCTCGACACCGGTCGGTACGTCGATCTCGCCGTACACCTCGTCGACGACGAGTTCGAGGAGTTCGTCCTTGTTGGCGACGTGCCAGTAGACCGCGGTCGCGACCGCGCCCACGGCCGCACCGAGCTTGCGCATCGTGAGTGCCTCGAGTCCGTCGGTGTCCAGCAGCGTGATCGCCGCCGTGACGATCTGCTCCTGGGTCAGCGCGGGTTGCTCGCGTCGCCGGCTGCGCTTCGGCCGGGTCCAGACGGACGTGTACTCCTCGGGCGCCATCGTCGTACCTCCTCGTCGGTGGTCAGCCTAGCCGAATCTTGAACACTGTGCAGGACTTGACCAGCGTTCAGTTTTAATTGCACACTGTTCAAGCAAACTGAACGGTGTTCAATTCAAGGAGGTGCGGGATGGCCGCTCGGCATCCGCGCAGGTGGCTGATTCTGATCGTGCTCTGCCTGAGCACGATGGTGCTGGTGCTCGACAACGGGGTGCTGAACGTCGCGATCCCGGTGCTGACCGAGGATCTCGGGGCGAGCGCGCAGGAGATCCAGTGGATCGTCGCCAGCTACATCCTGGTGTTCGCGGGCCTCCTGCTGACCGCGGGCAGCCTGTCCGACCGGTACGGGCGCAAGAAGGTGATGATCGTCGGCCTGGCGATCTTCGGTGCCGCGTCCCTGGTGGCGACGTACGCCGGAAGTCCGGAGACGCTGATCGCGGGACGGGTGCTGATGGGGATCGGCGGCGCGATCGTGATGCCGAGCACGCTGTCGATCGTGATCACGGTCTTCGACGACGAGGAACGCCGCAAGGCGATGTCGATCTGGAGCTCGGTGCTGATGGTCGGGCTGATCGGCGGGCCGGTCCTCGGTGGGGCGCTGATCGCGAGGTTCTGGTGGGGCTCGGTGTTCCTGATCAACGTGCCGGTCGTCGTACTGGCGATCGCTGCCGCGGTGATCCTGATGCCGGAGTCGAAGGGCCCGTGGCGCAAGCCGGACCCGGTCGGAGCGGTGCTGTCGATGGTCGGGCTGGTCGCGCTGGTGTGGGTGATCATCGAGCTGCCGGAGCACGGGGTGTCGTGGCCGATGCTCGCGCTAGCAGTGGTCGGGCTGTCGTTGTTCGTGGTCTGGGAGTTGCGTACGCCGGTGCCGATGGTGCCGCTGCAGCTGTTCCGGGACCGGAACTTCAGTGGCGGGAGTCTGTCGCTCGTGCTGCTCCAGATCGCGAACGGCGGGCTGATCCTGGCGCTGACGCAGTACCTGCAGTTCGTGCTCGGTTTCTCGCCGACGAAGGCCGGTCTGGCGATGGCGCCGATGGCGGTCGCGGTGATCGTGGTGAACGGTATCGGCGCGACGCTCGGTCAGAAGATCGGGAACCGGCCGCTGACCGTCGTCGGCCTGGTGGTGCTCGCCGGCGGCTTCTGGGTGATGTCGAGACTGTCCGCGGACGACGGGTTCGGGATGGTCGCGCTGGCGCTGGGGGTGTTCGGCATCGGGGCCGGGCTGGCGCAGCCGGCGGCGACGGCGGCGCTGATGAGTGCCGTGCCGCACGAGCACGCAGGGGTCGGCGCGGCGCTGAACGACACCGTCCAGCAGGCCGGCGCGGCGCTCGGGATCGCGATCCTCGGGTCGACGCTGGCGAACAACTTCACCGCGACGATGCCCGAGTCCGCGCCCGCCGAGGCGCGCCGGTCGATCGGCGAGGCGTTGGTGGTGGCCGCGGCGTCCGGTGACAACGCGCTGGCGCAGGTCGCGCAGACGGCCTTCGCTCAGGCGATGTCGGGAACGTTCGTGGTGAGCGCGGTCGCGGTCCTCGGATCCGCGGTGATCGCTCTCGCGCTCCTGCGGGACAAGAAGACTCCGGACCGGGAACCGGTCGCTGTGTCAGCTGAGTAGTGCGGTGGTGAGGGTGTCGGCGTTGGCGTCCAGCCAGGTCTGGCGGGCGCGGATCTTGTCGCCGACACCCTCGCTCCACATTCGCGCCCAGCCGCCGCCGAGGGTCTCTGCGCGGTACTTCATCGTGTGCCAGGCGCGCTCGTTCAGCGCGATGGACAGGCTCAGCACGCGACCACGGTCGGCGGTCGAGAGGCCGTAGGCGTCCGCGAGCATCCGGCAGCGGCGCGGCCGGTCCAGCCCACGAAACTCCGGGTCGAGGTCGTCGTCGGCACCGAGTGGCGCCCACCACAACATCAGGTTCACGAACTCCCGGGCGCGACTCACCGGCCGGGCCAGGTCGAAGTCGATCAACGCGTACGCGCGGCCCTCGCGGAACACCACGTTCTCCGGCGTCACGTCCTGATGCCCGACGACCTCGGGCGGATCATCCAGGTCCGGCAGTCCGGGCGGCTCGATCGGCGCCGGCAGGTTCTGCGGAATCCCGAAACCCTCGACCGCGTCGTCGTAGGCGCGCAGCAGTTGGGCGACCGAGACCATCCGCTCCTCATCAGCGATCCACTGCGGCCGCGGGCGTCCCGCGACCTCGCCCTCGACGTACGTCAGTCCGTGTCGGCCGGCCGAGTCGACGCCGAGAAACCGCGGAGCTCCCTCGAAACCCACCTTCTCGAGGTAGAGCAGAACGTCCCGGACCAGCTCGGCGCGCTCGCCGGGTGGTCGCCGGACCGTGTCGCCGACGCGCACCAGACCCTCGGTCACATCGCCACCGAGCAGCGGAATCTCTTCGCCGTCCTCGAGCACCACAGTCCTCATTCCGTTGGATGAAACGTTTGTCTGCCTACAGAACACATAGAGGGGTAACGTGCCACGATCCGCACCCGATCGGAGGCACACAGTGACCGCCACGACTGTGAAAGCACCACCCGGAGCGAGCCGCACGAGGTACCTGATCCTAGGGCTGGCCTTCGTCGGACTCTCACTGAATTACCTCGACCGCGCGAACCTCAGCGTCGCGCTGCCGTTCATCCAGGACGACCTGCACCTCGAGCTGAGCAACGCCGAGAAGGGCCTGATCCTCGGCGCCTTCTTCTGGGCGTACGACGGGGCGATGCTGGCCGCCGGCTGGTTCGCGGACAAGGTCGGCTCGCGGAAGGCGTTCACGTTCGCCGCGGTCTGGTGGAGTCTGGTGACCGCGCTGACGCCGCTCGCGCGCGGGTTCTGGTCGCTGTTCGCGTTCCGGTTCGCACTCGGCGCGGGCGAGGCGCCGGCGTACCCGAGCGCGACCAAGGCCGCGTCGCGGTGGTTCCCGGCGCACGAGCGGGCCTTCGCGAGCGCGGTCATCGACTCCGGTTCGCGGGTCGGGACGGTGTTGTCGCTGCCGGTGGTCACCGGGCTGATCGCGTTGGTGAGCTGGCATTTCTCGTTCGTCGTCCTCGGTGTCCTCGGGATCATGCTCGCGGCGGTCTGGTACTGGTACTACCGCGACCCGATGGAGCATCGGCACGCGAACGCGGAGGAGCGCGAGTACATCGCGTCGAACGGTGCCCGGCTCGAGGACAACGACACCGAGGCCGGCGCGCAGGTGCGCTGGCGGGACCTGTTCAAGTACCGCACGATCCGCGGGATGATGCTGGGCTTCTTCTGTCTCAACTTCGTCATCTACTTCTTCCTCACCTGGTTCCCGTCGTACCTGAAGGACGCCCGCGGGCTCGACCTGGCCGAGCTCGGGACCCTCGGCACGCTGCCCGGTATCACCGCGATCGCGGGCGGCTGGATCGCGGGCATCGTCGCCGACCGCCGGATCCGGGCGGGCGCCGACGTGACGCGGGTCCGCAAGACGGTGATGGTCGGCGGTCTGCTCGGCGGCGCAGCGATCGTGTTCGCGGCGCCGGCCAAGTCGGTGTACGTCGCCCTGCTGTTCCTGGCGATCTCGTACGCGAGCCTGGCGATCGCGGCCACGGGAATCTGGTCGTGGGGGGGGGGGGGGGGGGCGGCGGGGCCCGGCCCCCCCCCGGACGGGCGCCGCCCCACAAACACAGGCGACCAACCCGGGGCGCACACCCCCGACAGACAAGGGCCGCGGGGCGCG
>NZ_JBSHBJ010000040.1:27630-35432 GCF_053611945.1 Kribbella sp. NPDC054772
CCCTCCATCCCCCCCACACCCCCGCCCCCGCGGGGTGGTCGTTGTGTGGGGGCGCTGTTGTTTTTACACGGGGCGGGGGCGGGGGGGGGGGGGGGGGCGGCCCGCCCGCCCCCCCCCCCCCACGTCGCCTCGATCGGCGGCATCCAGAACTTCGCGTCGAACATCGCGGGCATCATCAGCCCGTACGTCTTCGGCCTGCTGCTCGACCGGTACCACGGGTCGTACGTGCCGTCGTTCGCGGTCGCCGGTGCGGTCGCGGTGGTCGGTGCGCTGACGTACGCGTTCGTGGTCGGGAAGGCCGAGCCGCTCCCGGTGCGTGACTCCTGATTTGCCGGACCGGCAAGAATGTTTGCCTGATCGTCAAGCGCTCGCGGATCATCGGTTCATGACGACAGAGCAGCTCTCCGAGGACTTCTGGAACACCTTCTACGCCGAGCACGACCAGATCTGGAGCGGCCGGCCGAACGTCGTCCTGGTGGACGAGGTGTCGGGCCTCACGCCGGGCCGCGCGCTCGACCTCGGCTGCGGTGAAGGCGCCGACGCGATCTGGCTCGCGCAGCAGGGCTGGACAGTGACGGCGGTCGACATCTCGTCGGTCGCGCTGGGTCGTGCGGCGCAGCACGCGAAGGACGCCGGGGTCGAGGGGCGGATCGACTGGCAGCAGCACGAGCTCGGGCCGTCGTTCCCGGAGGGCTCGTTCGATCTGGTGTCGGTGCAGTTCCTGCACTCGAAGACGGAGCTGCCGCGGGACGGCATTCTGCGCCAGGCGGCCGGCGTGGTCGCACGGGACGGCGTACTGCTGATCGAGGGCCACATGGGGTTCCCGCCGGGGGAGCACAACCCGCACCCCGACATCCACTTCCCGACGCCGGACGAGGTGATCGAAAGTCTCGCGTTGCCGGACGGTGAGTGGGAAACTGTGGTCAGCCGCGTGCACGACCGCGCGCAGGTACTGCGTGACGGCGAGTTGATCAACCGGCGCGACTGCACGGTGAAGCTCCGCCGCCGCTGATCCTGTTCACCTGGACGTCACCACGGGAGTCGAGTCTTGGGCCTATGAACACCCCAGATCTGGTCCAAGAGCTCGGCTTCCGCGTCCTGGACGAGGAGGACGACGACCCGGTGCTGCTCCAGGCCGACGGTACGCCGGTCGACACCTGGCGCGAGGGATATCCGTACGGCGAACGCCTGCCGCGCGAGGTCTACGACCGGGAGAAGCGGCTGCTGCAGATCGAACTGCTGAAGCTGCAGTACTGGGTGAAGCGCTCGAAGCAGCGCCTCGTGATCGTGTTCGAGGGCCGCGACGCCGCTGGCAAGGGCGGCACGATCAAGCGGTTCATGGAGCACCTGAACCCGCGCGGCGCGAGCATCGTCGCGCTCGAGAAGCCGACCGAGCGTGAGCAGACCCAGTGGTACTTCCAGCGGTACGTCGCGCACCTGCCGGCCGCCGGTGAGATGACGCTGTTCGACCGCTCCTGGTACAACCGGGCCTGCGTCGAGCACGTGATGGGGTACTGCACGCAGGACCAGTACGAGGAGTTCATGCGGCAGGCCCCGGACTTCGAGCGGATGCTCGTGCGCTCCGGGATCCTGCTGGTGAAGCTGTGGTTCTCGGTGTCCCAGGCCGAGCAGCAGACGCGCTTCACGATCCGCCAGATCGACCCGGTGCGCCAGTGGAAGCTGTCGCCGACGGACCTCGCCTCGCTGGACAAGTGGCAGGCCTACACGGAGGCCAAGGAGGCGATGTTCCACTACACCGACACGTCGTACGCCCCCTGGACCGTTGTGAAGAGCAACGACAAGAAGCGCGCCCGCCTCGAGGCGATGCGCCACGTGCTGAGCCTCTACGACTACACCGACAAGGACGTGGAGCTGGTCGGTCACCCCGACCCGAAGATCCTCGGCCCGGCGGCCGAGGTCCTGGAACACGGCGAGTCCGCGACCCGGTCGTTCCCCGAGCTGTAGCTGCGGATATTCGATCGCCGCGGCGCCAAGCGGCTGTTTCACTTGCGTCGTGGAGGACATCACACGTCAGAACGGCGCGTACTGGGAAGCGATGGCCGCGCATCGCCACGGTGTGACTGTGGAGGACCTGCGGTCGGGCGGCGAGGTCGTCAGTGCTGAGGAACTCGCGGTGATCGGCCCGGTGGACGGGCGGCGGTTCCTCCATGTCGCGGCGGCCGTCGGCGATGCTGCGCTCAGCCTGGCGTTGCAGGGAGCGCGAGCGGTTGCTGTGGACATCGCACCCAGCCATGTCGCCACCGGCCGGGCGAAGGCCGCGGAGCTCGGTGTCGATGTCGAGTATCGCGTGGGCGATATGACCGCTCTGGCCGATGACTTGACCGGGTTCGACACGATCTACATCTCGTGGGGCGGGCTGTGTTGGGTGCCGGACTTGCGTGCTTGGGTGGCGGACATGGCTCGGCGGCTGACCCCCGGAGGTCGTCTGGTGATCGCCGAGCACCATCCTGTGTGGGAGGTGCTGTCGGTGGTCGGCCACGACCGGTTGGCGCTGTCCGCGAGCTACTTCGAGCAGGAGTGGCTGGGCCGGCGCGACCTCGCCAAGGAACCACAGGTCGTCAAAGAACTTGGTCTGGAATGGCGCCCACACAAGGCCTTCGTCTGGAACCTCGGCGACATAGTCTCCGCATTCCTTGCGGCCGGCCTCGTCGTGGTCGCGCTACAGGAGTTTCCCAACCCCGAGATGTACGCCGGGTTCGCGCACGCCGGCCACCTACCGGCGACGTACATCGCCGCCGCCGAACGGCCTGTAGACGTTCACTGAAACGGTCGGACTTCGATCTTCCGATCGCAGGCCTTCGACGCCTCGGTCGCGAGCCTGAGTGCCGTCTCGAGATCCGGGGCCTCCCACACCCACACGCCCGCGAGGTACTCCTTCGACTCCACGAACGGCCCGTCACTGAACAACGCCTGCTCGCCCCGGTTGTCGATCACCGTGGCCGACTCGGTGTCCGCGAGTCCACCCGCGAACACCCAGTACCCATCGGCGATCAGCCGTTCGTTGAACTCGCTGATCACCGGCTGGCGATCCGTGCTGCCCGGATTGCTCTTGTCATCGATCACAGAAACCAAGAACTGCATCCGCACATCATCTCGTGCGCTGTCAAGGGCGGCGTACCTGATGGCGCAGGTGAAGGACTCGGTTGCCTTGCACCACGTCCGGATCCTCCAGCAGGTGTTGCGCGTGGACCGACCCGAAGTAGCGCTTGCCGGACCCGAACACCACGGGTACGACGTCCATGCGCACCTCGTCGATCAAGCCAGCGGCAAGCACCTGGCCACCGACGTCGCCGGCTGCGACCTCGACGATGCGGTCACCCGCAAGCTGCTGCGCCTTGGCCACGGCTGCCTCGATGCCGTCGAGGAAGTGGAACGGCGCCTCGGGGTCCCAGCCCTCGGGCGCCGGCCGGTGCGTCACGACGACCACGTGGTCGATGCCGGCCGGAGGCTTCCCGTCCCAACCGTCCGTCAGGTCGAAAACGTGGCGGCCGGCGACTGTCACGCCGATCTGGTCCCAATACGTCCGGGTGTAGTCGTACGACACCTGTGACACCTTGAGTGCTCCGGTGTCGTCGAGCGGGATGTCACCGCTGGACAACCAGTCGAACAGCGGTCCGGGCTGGTCGTGCTCGTCCGCGATGAAACCGTCCACGGACACCGAGCTGTACATGACCACCTTGCCCACGGGGCTCTCCTCTGCTTCGGGGTGCCCTCAAATTAGCGCCTTGTGAGCTGGTGCTCTTGTAAGAAATCAATCGGCCGGCAGCGGCCAGCTGTCGAGCACGTGGCCGGGATGTTCGCGCAGGAACCGGCGGCGTACTTCGGCGTACCGGGTCGGGGTCAGTCCGGTGAACGTCCGGAACTCGTGGCCGAAGTGCGCCTGGTCGAAGAAGCCGGCGCGTGCGGCGACGTCACCCCAGTCGATCGGTTGGGCGAAGTCGATCGCGAGCAGAGTGGCGGCGAAGCGGTACGTGCGGGCCAGGCGCTTCGGAGTGACGCCGATGTGCTCTTTGAACCGCTGTGCGAGATAGGTGTTGCTGACGCCTGCCGCCATGCTCACGTCGCCAATCGCCACGGCGCCGCCGGTCGCCGCGATGACGCTGCTCGTACGGCGAACCAGCCCCAGCCCGATGGTCTCGGACAGCCGTCGCACCAATTCCTTCTCGAGCAGCCTCAGCATCGCGTGAGGTCCGTCCGCTGTGGCAAGCCGGTCTCGTAGCTCAGCGATGGCGGGCCGGCCCCAAACCTCCTCAATCGTCACCGGTCGGTCGCACAGCTCGGCCGCGGGCATCGGCAGGAACGGCGCCAACCCCCACGCCTTGAAGTGCACGCCGACGGATCGGGTCTGCAGTGGGTAGCCGAACTCGATTGCGCGCGTGGGCGTGGTGACCACGCAGCCGTCGACGTACTCGCTCGTTTCGATGTCGGCACCGGCACGAATGCGGAACGGCGCCCCGAGATTGACGATAAGCAACGCCCCCGGCATCGGCGGCAGCATCAACCGCGCGTACGGCGCCGTCCCTTCCAGGTAGTAGAGGTCGTCGATCAGCCCATCCAACGGCGACCGAGGCACTCGGGACACGTACTCCACACCCACAGCATCGCGGAAACCCTGCCGGCCTCGCGCGCGGGGGGATGCCCAGCTTGGGGAGGATCGTGTACCCGGATCGGGTAGAGGATCCTCCCCAAGGTCTTGGTCAGAGCCGGCAAGCGGAGGTTACGGGGTTAGGGGGAGGTGGACGGTGAAGGTTGCGCCGTGCGGGCTGGTGTCTGTGGTGGTTACTCGGCCGTTGTGGGCGGCTACGAGGGCGGCGACGATGGACAGGCCGAGGCCGGAGCCGCCGGTGGAGCGGGTGCGGGCGGTGTCTACTCGGTAGAAGCGTTCGAAGACGCGGGCCTTCTGTTCGTCGGACAGCCCGGGGCCGGTGTCGCTGACTTCTAGGATGGCTTCGGAGTCGCGGGTGCCGACGGAGACGGTGATCGGTGCGTCGACGGGTGTGTAGTGGAGCGCGTTGCTGACGAGGTTCCCGAGCACCTGGCGCAACCGCGCTTCGTCACCAGAGACCACAGGAGCCTCCGAGTCAGGCAGGATCGTCAGCGAGAGGTGCCGCTCCGGCTGCACCGCCTGCGCGTTGTGGAGCGCATCGGCCGCGATCGGCAGCAGGTCGACGGACTCCATCCGCAACGGACGCTGCTGGTCGAGCCGCGCCAGCAGGAGCAGGTCGTCGACGAGCAGTCCCATTCGCTTCGCCTCGTCCTCGATGCGGCGCATGGTGTCGGTGTCCGTGATGTCGCCTCGCTGACGAGCGAGCTCCGCGAAGCCCCGGATCGAGGTCAACGGCGTGCGCAGTTCATGCGACGCGTCCGCCACGAACCGCCGCATCCGGTCCTCGGACTGCAGCGCCGCCTCTTCGGAGCGTCGCGCGACGTCCTCCGATCGACGCGCCGCGAGCTCGGACGCGGTCCGCTGCGCGAACGCGTTCTCGATCTGGCCGAGCATCTGGTTGAGCGCCAGCGACAACCGCCCGACCTCGGTCCGCGGATCACGCTGCGGCACCCGTCGGCTGAGGTCCCCACCGGCGATCGCCACGGCCGTGTGCTCGACGTCTTCGAGTCCGCGCAAACTTCGCCGTACGACGAAGGTCCCGACGCCGGCCAGCAGCACCAGGAGGATCACGCCGGCCGCGACCTGGATGCCGACCAGTCGTTGAAGGGTGTGGTCCATGTCCTTGAGACTCTGCGCGACCATCACCGACCCGGCTTCGTCCTCGGTCGGTACCGCGAGCACCCGCCACGTGGCGCCACCGGACTGCGCGTCGACGTTGAACGGCTTCCCGTTGAGCGCCCGCACCTGGTTGAGGTTCAGCGTCGGCAGCTTCGGAAGCGGCTCGGTCTCGGCGAGCCGTGACCCGACCGGACCGTTGTCACTGGCCCCTTCGGAGTTGCTGAACTGCACCACGAACTCACTCGGCAGCTGACGCCGACCCGCGGGACCGGCGTCAGGCGGCAGCGGTCGCCGGTCGGTCCGGATGTGGGTGAGCGGCATCGCGGCCTGCTGGAGTTGCTGGTCGACGCGGTCGATCAGGTAGCCGCGCATGATCGTAGTCGCGAGTACGCCGGACGCGGCCAGCGCGAGCGCGACGAGCGCGAGGAGAACCACGACGATCGTGACGCGCAGCGGGTACCGGTCGGCGAACCGCCGGTGGGTCAGTTGCATCAGTTGGGGCCTCGCGGGGTGCGCAGGACGTAGCCGACCCCGCGGACGGTGTGGAGCAGCTTCTGGTCGCCGGTGTCGACCTTACGACGCAGGTACGACATGTAGGACTCCACCACGCCCGCGTCCCCGGCGAAGTCGTAGTTCCAGACCGCGGAGAGGATCTGCCCCTTCGACATCACCCGCTCCGCGTTCTCCAGCAGGCAACGCAGCAGCTTGAACTCGGTCAGCGACAGCTGCACCGCCTGACCGCCCTTGAACACCTCGTAGCTGTCCTCGTTGAGCTCCAGGTCCGCATAGCGCAGTACGGCGGCCTCGGTCGCGGTCTGCTCGCGGTGACCTGATCTGCGGAGCAGTGCGCGGACACGGGCGACCAACTCGTCCAGACTGAACGGCTTGGTGACGTAGTCGTCCCCACCGGTCTGCAGGCCGAGCACCTTGTCCTCGACCGCGTCCCGGGCGGTGAGGAACAGCACCGGCACGTGCCGGTCCTCACCGCGCAGCCGGCGTACGACCTCGAAACCGTCCAGTCCGGGCATCATCACGTCGAGGACCACCAGGTCGGGCTCCACGTCCCGGGCCTTGCGCAGCGCCTCGGCGCCATGGGTCGCCGTGGTCACGTCGTACCCGGCGAAACGCAGACTCGCGGACAGCAGCTCGACGATGTTCGGCTCGTCGTCGACAACCAGAAGATGCGGACTCATGGTGACAGTGTGCCGAAGGATCCCCAGGGAACCCTGGAAGGTTCCTGGCAATCACCTGTGAGTCGGCCGCACCCCAGCCGGGGTCGACCTGGACGAATCCGGATCAGCGCGGCCCGTGCTTGAAACCCCATTTCTGACCGGCGGCGTCGCGGGCGGTGCCGTCGTTGATCGTGGTCGCGGTCGCCGTGTTGTTCGCCACGACGGCGGTAATGCTGACGGTGCTGCCGGTCTTGATCGACGCGATGCCGTCCCGGGCCGAGTTCACCAGGGTCTCGGCGGCGACCGTGTAGGTCCGGCTGTACCCGTCGTCGCTCTTTACCGTGATCGAGTCCTTGCTGACCGCGGTCACCTTGCCACGCTGCGTCGCGATCGTCTGGTACCCACCGCCGTCCTTCGCGACGACGAACTCGCCGTGCAGCGCCCCGCCGAGGCCGAACTCGCCCCGTGGCCCGAACCCACCCTTGCCCGGCCCGTCCGGCTTCTGCTGCCCGGGTGTCGACGGGCTGGACGGGGAAGCCGAGGGCGACGGCGTCGGGTCCGCGTTGTTCGCCGCCCACGCGACGCCGCCCGCGGTGGTTGTCGCGGCGACCGCGGCCAGCGTGCCGATCAGCCGCCACCGCTTCTGTGAGAGCTTCATCCTGCTGCGCCTTCCGTACTGCGTGCCGGGACGTGCCCCCGCACTGGGTTCTCTCACAGTGCCGCACGCCGCTGGGACGAGGCTCCGCTGCGGCTAAGAACAACCTGGCAATCACCTAAGAAGCCGTCTCCGCGGACGAACGTTCCTCGCCCACCGTTTGAGGGGCCGGCCCCTGCGCCGCTGGGGTGCGGAGGGAAATTCCGGGTCCGCGACCCCCCGTTTGAGG
>NZ_JBSHBJ010000040.1:35442-75651 GCF_053611945.1 Kribbella sp. NPDC054772
TCCTGCCCCCCCCCCCGGCGCCCCGCGCCCCCCCACCCCCTCTGGTGGGGTTGGGCCCGCCCCCCCCCCCTGGGTGTGTGGGCCGGCCCCTCAAACGGATCGTGGCCGGGCTACTTCGGGGTGCTCTCGCTCGGCTTCTGACCGTTCGGCTGACCGTTGGGAGGTCCGCCTGCGGGGCGGTTGCTGCCGTCGTCGATCGCGCTGGCCGTGGCGGTGGTTCCGCTGACCACCGCGCGGATCCGGACCGACGCGCCGGTCTTGATCGAGGCGATCTTCCCGTCCCGGTTCACCTTCGTGCCCGAGTTGACGACGTACGTGCGGGTGTAGCCGTCGGCGCTCTTCACCGTGATCGACGTACTGCTGACCGCGGTCACCGAACCGGTCTGGGTGGCGACGGTCTGGTACCCGCCGCCGTCCTTCGCGGTCACGAACTCGCCGTGCAACGCGTCGAACATCCCGTCCTGCGGTCCCTTGTCGTGATCAGGGGCCTGTGACGTCGAGGTCGATGGGGACGGAGTGGTGTTGTCCCCGGTGGCCGCGAACGCGACGCCACCGCCAACCGTGGTCGCCGCGACCGCGGCGATCGTGCCGGCCGCCCGCCAGCGGTTGTCGATGAGTTTCTGATGCAACGCCATCCTGCAGTGCCTTCCGTTGCGTGCCAGGAGGTGCCCGGCACTGGTCCTTCCACCGTTCTGGGCAGACCTGGCACGGCCCTCGGGCAGCGCTGGAAAATCGCTGGCAATCAGACCACGAACAGTACGGCGCTCAGCCAGACGCCGGCGGCCAGTGACGTGCCGAGCAGCTCGATCAGGATCGACACGCCGGTCTCGCGCAGCGCGTGCTTGGTCGACCGCCACGCGTCCCCGTGCGTCCGCAGTCGCTGCGCCTCGGACAGGTAGACACCGATCGGGAAGCCGATGAACATGCCCACCACCGGGATCAGGAAGAACCCGACGATCCCGAGCACGACCCCGAAGAACATCGACCGCCGGGGTACGCCGGCCTCGCGCAGCCGCCGCTCCGGTACGACGTACTTCACCACCTGACTCGCACCGATCAGCACCCCGCAGATCGCGAACACGATCCAGCCGGCCGGACTGTGCACCACGATCGCCCAGACCAGGATCGCCGCGAGGCTGAGGATCGCCCCGGGCAGGATCGGGACGACGATCCCGATGATGCCGACGAAGATCGCCACTCCGGCAAGTACGGTCACTCCAGTCTCCACACCGACACTGTCTCGCATCCCCGGACCTTTAGGGTGGGGACATGTCGCAGCTGCACGAACTGGTCACTGCCCTCGCCGCTCCCTGGGTGGTCCTCTCGCCGCGCTCCGGTCAGCTCACCGGCTCCGGCGCGGAGGGCGTCTACGCCCGGGACCGCCGCATCCTGTCCCGGATGGTCGTCACGATCGACGGCCGCGAACCGGTCCCGGTGCACGTGGACGAACGGGACGCGGCCACTCATCAGTACGTCGCGACGGTCGAGGGGCTCGGCGACACCCGCCACGACCCGACCGTGATGCTGTACCGGACGCGGACGGTCGCCTCCGACGGCCTCACCGAGCAGATCACGCTGGTGAACCGGTCCCGGGAGGCGATCGAATGCCGGCTGGAAGTTGCCCTGGGCACCGATCTCGCGGGCACCGCAGCAGTGCGTAGCGGCGCGGCCACCAGCCTGCCGCAGCTCGCGCCACTCCCGGACGGCCCCGGTCGCACCCGCTGGGAGAGCGCCGGCACCCGGGTCGTGGTGACCGCCGAACCGGGCGTGTCGGCGACACCGCGCGTCGAGCCGGGGGAGGAGTTCACGCTCACGCTGCACGTCACGGCCGACTTCCCGCCGTCCACCACCGGCTTCTCGATCGAGCCGCCCGCCGAGCGCACGCCGTACGACGTCGGCGTGTCCTGCGACGACAAGCGGGTCGAGCGCTGGTTCGACCGATCGCTCAGGGATGTCCTCGCCCTGCAGCTCGCGGCCGGCGATGACCGGTACCTCGGCGCCGGACCGCCGTGGTACCTGACGCTCTTCGGCCGGGACTCGCTGATCTCCTCGGGCATGCTGATCCCGGTCGACCCGAGTCTGGCCGCGGGCACGTTGCGCGCCCTGGCCGCGCGACAGGGCACGAAGGTCGACGCCGAGTCGGCCGAGCAGCCGGGCAAGATCCCGCACGAACTGCGCGCCGAGGTCGCCGACCACGGTGGCGGTCTCATCCTCCCGGCCGTGTACTACGGAACGCACGACGCGACCCAGTTGTGGATCACGACCCTGCACAAGGCCTGGCGCTGGGGAATGCCGGCCGACGAGGTCCGCGCCCTGCTCCCGAACCTGCAGCGTGCGCTGTCCTGGATGAAGGAGTACGCCGACCCGGACGGCGACGGTTTCCTGGAGTACGTCGACGAGTCGGGTCATGGCCTCGCGAACCAGGGCTGGAAGGACTCGAACGACGCGGTGCAGTGGCCGGACGGGACGCTCGCGACGGCGCCGATCGCGCTCTGCGAGGTGCAGGGCTACGCCTACGCGGCCGCGGTCCAGGGCGCCGAGCTGCTCGAGGCGCACGGTGAGTCCGGCGACGAGTGGCAGGAGTGGGCGGCCGCGCTGCAGGAGCGGTTCCGGAAGACGTTCTGGGTCGACGGCTACCCGGCGATCGCCCTCGACGGCGCGAAGAACCCGGTCCCCGGCCGTGCCTCGAACATGGGTCACCTGCTCGGCACCGGCCTGCTCGACGCGGACGAGGAGGCGACGGTCGCCGAGGTGCTGGCCGGCGCCGACCTGAACAGCGGCTTCGGCCTCCGAACGTTGTCCACGGCAATGACCCGCTTCAACCCGCTCGGCTATCACACCGGCAGCGTCTGGCCGCACGACACCGCGATGACGGTGCAGGGCCTGTTCGCGACCGGCGAGTCCGAGGTCGCGTCGTCGTACGTCGAGGGTCTGGTCCGGGCCGCGGAGGCGTTCGGCTACCGGCTGCCCGAGCTGTACGGCGGGCGCGGGACGGGCGCGGAGAGTACGCCGACGCCGTACCCGCTGTCGTGCCGGCCGCAGGCGTGGGCCGCGGCCTCGGCCGTGGCGGTTCTGGTCGCGGCGCTCGGGATCGAGCCCGACGTACCCGGTGGCACGCTGGTGCTGAACCCGGCGGAGTCGGTGCCGTGGAAGGTGCTCGAGATCCGTGGGCTGCGGCTCGGCGACCAGACGCTGTCGGTGCGGTTGGAGGATGGCGAGCTGACGATTCTGGACGCGCCCCAGAGTGCGGTTCAGAGTGCGGTTCAGAGTGCGGTGACCAACGCGACCGCGGACAGCCCCAGGTAGATCACCGCGACCACCACGTTGCGCCGTCGGTTCGTGGTCCGGACCGAGCTGAAGCGGCGTCCGATCGCGTCCGCGCCGACGGCGTAACAGAGGTCGAGGGTGATGCCGATCAGCAAGGTGCCGGCGCCGAGGAGCAGCATTTCGGTGCGGAGCTGGACGGGGCCGGCGCCGCGCGTGGTGAACTGCGGGAGGAAGGCCAGGAAGAACAACGCGGCCTTCGGGTTGAGCAGGTTCACCACGACGCCGTCGCGAAAAACCCGGCCGAGCGGTGCTGCCTGGACGCCACTGGACTGCTCGGTGGTCGGTGCCTTGAGGAGCGTGAGGCCGAGGTAGGCGAGGTAGAGCGCGCCGGCGACCGTGATGGCGGTGAAGAGGGGCGGCGAGGTCTGGACGAGCGCGGCGAGGCCGAGCGCGGTCACGACGATGTAGACCAGCGTGCCGGTCTCGACCGCCAGCGCGGACACCACGCCCGCGCGGCGGCCCTGGGTGAGACTGCGGAGCGAGATGTAGAGGTTGTTCGGCCCCGGTATCCCGACCAGCACCACCGTCGCGCCGGCGAACCCCAGCACCTGACCGATCCCCATTCCGTACTCGCTCCCTGTCGAACTGGACTGCTTGGCGGTACTAGCCTGGCGGCGGCAGAAGCAGTCCACCCGAGCCAATAAGAGGAGAAGTGGACCGTTTTACGGACGCCGCCGGACTGGCCGACCTGATCGGTCATCGACTGAGCGGCCGCACCGGCGGCCTGTACCGGCGCCTCGCGGACGAGATCGCCGCGCTGATCGGCTCCGCCGAGCTCCCGGTCGGCGCCCGCCTCCCGTCCGAGCGCCGGCTGGCCGAGTCCCTGGCGATCAGTCGATCCACGGTCGTCGCGGCGTACGACGAACTGCGCGCCCGCGGCCTGGTCGAGAGCCGTCGCGGCAGCGGTACGACGGTCGCACGCGCGGCCGGACGCGGCCGTTCACGAGCGGACAAGCGGATGCCCGCCGGGTACGGCGAGTCGCTGTTCCACCGGATCACGGTCGGCCCGGGCGAGGTCATCTCCCTCACGTACGCCGTCGATCCCGGCCTGCCCGAGCTCTCCGAGGAGTTGATCGATCTCGCGTCGAGCGATCTGCCGGCGCTGCTCGGCGACGTCGGGTACCACCCGCGGGGGCTGCCGGTGCTGCGCGAGCGGATCGCGGAGCACTTCACCGAGTCCGGTCTGCCGACGTCCGCGGACGAGATCGTGGTCACGACCGGCGCGCATCAGGCGATCGCGCTGGTGACTCAGATGTACCTGCGCAACGGCGCGGCGGTGGCGATCGAGCAGCCGAGTTGGCCGGGGTGTTTCGACCTGTTCGGGGCGGCCGGTGGGCGAGTGGTCGGCGTACCGCTGGATGACGCGGGGATCCGGCCGGATCTGTTGGAGGCGGCGTTCGCGGCGCATCAACCGGCGATGTTGTTCGTGATGCCGACGTTCCACAATCCGACGGGACGGTTGATGTCGGCGAACCGGCGGCGCCAGGTCGCGGAGCTGGCGGCGCGGCACGGGGTCGTGGTGGTGGAGGACAACGCGTACTCGGCGTGGGATCCGTCCGGCCCGGAGATTCCGCCCCCGTTGGCGGCGTACGCGCCGGACGATGCGGAGGTGCTGACGATCGGATCGGTGTCGAAGGCCGTCTGGGGTGGACTGCGGATCGGCTGGATCCGGGCCTCGCGTCCGTTGGCGGAACGGTTGGCGCGGCACAAGGCGCTCGCCGATCTCGGGAGTCCGGTGATCGATCAGGCACTGACCGCCCGGCTGCTGCCGCGGCTCGGCGAGCTGACGGCGGCGCGGGCCCGCTCGGCGACCGTGCGGAAAGCGCTGATGGGGGAGTTGCTGTCGGACCGGCTGCCGGAGTGGGAATGGTCGCCGCCGGTCGGTGGGTCCGCGCTGTGGATCCGGCTGCCGGACACGGACGCGCGGGTGTTCGCCCAGGTCGCGTTGCGGCACGGCGTCGAGGTGGTGGCGGGTCAGGCGATGGATCCGACCGGCGAACACGACGACTACCTACGGGTTCCGTTCGCTTACTCGGAGCAAGTGCTTGACGATGCAGTCACCCGGCTCGCGCGGGCCTGGCAGGAGCTCCGCCGGCACGGTCCCGGGCCCGACGTACCTGTCATGTAAGGAATCTGGGCACAAGAAGGGACGGCGGTCCACTCTCCCGAGTGAACCGCCGTCGCGGCCTGCTATGACTTTGGCGCCGTCGTTGGCGCGTTTGGAACAGCCTGGTGCTTACCGCTTCTCGTCTTCCGCGGAGATCGTCGGGGTGGCTTCGAGCCGACCGGTCTCGTCGTGGATCGTGATCGCGATGTCGCGCAGCTTCTCCGAGTGCTCCCGGCCGTGGTGGGCGCAGAAAAGCAGCTCCCCACCGCTGGTCAGGGTGACTCGGACGTAGGCCTGCGCACCGCAGCGGTCACAACGATCCGCGGCCGACAGGGCCGAACTCGGGGCGAGTGCTGTAGTCATTGAGGCCTCATCTCATCTAGTTCCGTACACACCAGATAGCAACATCCTGACATGCGGATCGCTTCCCGGTGCGGTCAACGTGTCCGTATGTGAGACGAACCACCTGTCTTGCTATGACGCTTGCTGACGCGGAATCGTTTCGTCGACGGGCGAATTTCTGGTGAGCTACGGAGGCGGGGTGCTCCTTCTCTCACTGTGCGCCATGAAACCGTCACCGTGTGCTGGCTCTCGGAGTGTCGTACACCACTCGGAATCGAGTCCAGATCGATACCTGTCGCGACACGGATTTCCGGTACCCGGCCGGATGCGGCCGCTGGGCCCGCCTGCGGCGTTTTGGGGGTGGGGCCGCATACTCTGTCCCTAGTCAGTGCGTGAACCAGTGAAGGAGCCAAGTGGCCGCCCCGACGCCTCGCAGTACCGAGCTCGACCCGACGTACAACGCCCGCAACCTGCTCGTCCTCGAAGGTCTGGAGGCGGTCCGGAAGCGCCCCGGCATGTACATCGGGTCCACCGACAGCCGCGGCCTGATGCACTGCCTGTGGGAGATCATCGACAACGCCGTCGACGAGGCCCTGGCCGGCCACGGCGAGCGGATCGACGTCGTGCTCTACAAAGACGGCTCGGTCGAGGTGAAGGACCGCGCCCGCGGCATCCCGGTGGACATCGAGCCGAAGACGAAGCTGAGTGGTGTCGAGGTCGTCTTCACCAAGCTGCACGCCGGCGGCAAGTTCGGCGGCGGCTCCTACAACGCGTCCGGTGGTCTGCACGGTGTCGGCGCCTCGGTGGTGAACGCGCTGTCCGCGCGCCTCGACGTCGAGGTCGACCGTGGCAGCACGGTCTGGACCACTTCGTTCCGGCGTGGTGTGGCTGGTGAGTTCGACGGCGACGGCGCGGCCGCGTCGTTCACGCCGGCGAAGGGCCTGCGCAAGGCCGGCCGGGCGAAGAAGGGTGTCACCGGCACCCGGATCCGTTACTGGGCCGACCGGCAGATCTTCACCAAGGACGCCACCTTCAACTACGACGAGCTGGTCACCCGGGCGCGGCAGACGTCGTTCCTGGTGCCAGGGCTCGAGCTGGTGATCCGCGACGAGCGCGGCGACGAGGCCACCGAGGAGACCTTCAAGCACGAGGGCGGGATCAGCGAGTTCTGCGACTTCCTGGCGACCGACCAGAAGGTCACCGACGTCGTGCGGCTGGCCGGCACCGGACACTTCACCGAGACCGTCCCGATGCTGGACGACGCCGGTCACATGACCCCGACTGACGTCGAGCGCGACCTCGACGTTGACATCGCGGTCCGTTGGGGCGACGGGTACGAGACCGAGCTGCGCTCGTTCGTGAACATCGTCGCCACGCCGAAGGGCGGCACGCACGTGGCCGGCTTCGAGCGCGCGCTGTCGAAGAGCTTCACGAACGCCCTCGACGGCACCCGGCTGCTGAAGAACGGCGAGGAGGTCATCAAGGACGATGTCCTCGAAGGCATGACCGCCGTTGTCACCGTGCGGCTCGCGGAGCCGCAGTTCGACGGGCAGACCAAGGAAGTCCTCGGGACGCCGGCCGCCTCGCGGATCGTCGCGAAGGTCGTGCAGACCGAGCTCGAGTCGTTCCTGACGTCGACCAAGCGTGAGTTCAAGGCGCAGGCGCGGGCCGTGCTGGAGAAGGTGGTGGCCGCGTCCCGGACGCGCGTCGCCGCCCGCCAGCACCGCGAGCTGCAGCGCCGCAAGACCGCGCTGGAATCGTCGGCGCTGCCGGCCAAGCTGGCCGACTGCCGCAGCAACGACGTCGACCGCTCCGAGCTGTTCATCGTCGAGGGTGATTCGGCCCTCGGTACGGCGAAGCTCGCGCGGAGCTCGGAGTTCCAGGCGCTGCTGCCGATCCGGGGCAAGATCCTGAACGTGCAGAAGGCGTCGGTCGGCGACATGCTGAAGAACGCCGAGTGCGCCTCGATCATCCAGGTCGTGGGTGCCGGCTCCGGCCGGACGTTCGACCTCGAGCAGGCGCGGTACGGCAAGATCATCTTCATGGCCGACGCCGACTCCGACGGCGCCCACATCCGCTGCCTGCTCGCCACGCTGTTCTTCCGGTACATGCGTCCGCTGGTCGAGGCCGGGCGGGTCTACACCGCCGTACCGCCGCTGCACCGGTTCGAGCTGACGAACCCGAAGAAGGGGCAGGACAAGTACCTGTACACCTACAGCGACGCGGAGTACCAGCGGAAGACCGCCGAGCTGATGAAGAAGGGCGTCCGCTGGAAGGAGCCCCCGCAGCGTTACAAGGGTCTCGGTGAGATGGACGCCGACCAGCTGGCCGAAACCACCATGGACCCGCGGCACCGCACGCTGCGCCGGATCACGGTCGACGACGGCGAGGACGCGGCGAAGGTCTTCGACCTGCTCATGGGCAACGACGTCGCTCCCCGCAAGGAGTTCCTGGTCCAGGGCGCCTACGAACTGGACGAGAACCGCATCGACGTATGAGTCCGCGGCTGGCGTGCTTCGATCTGGACAACACGTTGATCGATCGCAACGGGGCCTTCCTGAGGTGGGCCCGGTGGTGGGTGGACGTGAACCACCTGGACGAGTCTGCGCTCGAGTGGTTCGTTGCTCATGACAACGGTGGGTACCGGCCGCGGGCAGAGCTGTTCGAGATGGCGCGGGCGCGGTTCGAGCTCACGACTCCGGTCGACGATCTGGTGGCGTACTACAACGAGGAACATCCGTTGTTCACCTGGGTGCGGCCCGCCGTGCTCGACGGGCTGGCCGAGCTGCGTGCGGCAGGCTGGCGGGTCGCGGTGGTGACGAACGGCGAGACCCTCCAGCAGGACCTGAAGCTGGAGTACACGCTGCTCGCGCGCGCGGTCGATTACGCCTGCGTCTCCGGGACCGTCGGCGTCCGCAAGCCCGACCGGCGGATCTTCGAGCTCGCCGCGGAACACACCGGGGCGACCCTCGACGGCGGGTGGATGGTGGGCGACCACCCGGCGTACGACATCGCCGGCGGGATCGCCGCGGGGCTGCGGACGATCCGGATCGGGCAGCACCATCAGGACGAGACGCCGGTCGCGGACCATCACTTCGACTCGGTGCTGGAGGCGTTCCCGGTCATCTTGGCGGGATGACCTGACCTGCCGGTACGGCGTGGCCGTCGACGGTGATCGTCGTACCGCCTGGTGTGATCGCGACGTCGATCGCGTGGCCTCGGTGGGTGTAGTTGGTGATCTCGATCGTGCCGTCGGGGATCGGTTGCGGGGTGATGTCGAGTGAGCCGTCGGGGCGCGGGCGGATGCCGGCCAGGCCGTGGAGGATCGCTTCGGCGCCGGTGAGGCCGGCGATGATGTTGATGCGGCGGCCGGAGGCGGGGGCGCCGGGCTTGTCGCAGTAGTGGTCCTGGGGGAAGTACGGGTAGTGCTTGCCCATCCAGAACAGTCGGCGCAGAACGTCCCAGGCCAGGTCCGGTTCGCCGTGTTCCCAGAGGGTGAGTGCGAGTTGCGGTGCCTCGCCCGTGTAGGCGCCGGATCCGGACCAGTCGATGTCGGCGGTCTCGTAGTGCAGGTCGTCCTCGGCGCTGACGCTGCTCACGCCGTACTCGCCCAGGAACGCGCCTGGTCGCAGATGGGTGAGGAGCGCGGCCGCGATGTCGGGTGGGCAGGCGGTGAGGGCGTCGTACGCCTGGATCGAATACGCCAGCTCGGTGTGACCATCGGGATAGCGGCTGCGGAACCAGCCGGCGGTCGGGTCCCAGAGTTGCTTGATCAGCTCGTCGCGGATCTGGCGCGCGGACGTTCGGAGTTCGTCGACGGGTAGCCCCGCGTTGGTGAGGTCGGACAGATCCGCGAGGGTTTCGAGGGCCCAGGCCCGTTCCGCGTTGGGGCTGGCGACGACGTGCTCCCAGCCGGAGCTTCGCATCTCGAGCAGGTTGCTCTGATCGCCATAGTCCCGGAGTACGCCGCTCTGCTCGTCGGGGCGAAACCGTTTGTCGAGGGCGGTAAGTACGTCGTACAGGCGGCTGACCAGACTCGCGTCGAGGTGATGGTGCGCGGCGGCGGCGCGGGTGAGGGTGACGAGGGACGAGCCGCTGTAGGCGTACGCGACGCCGAGGCCGGTGCCGTCGGGCGCGATCGCGTAGCGGTCGGTGAGGTCGGCGTCGAGGAACGAGTTGATGATGTCGAGGATGCTGTCGCCGAGCATCAGGCTGAGGAGGTTCGGTGCGTAGCCGCCGGTGTCCCAGGCGTACGCGCACAGCGCACCGCCGTCCAGGCCGGAGGTGGCGACGAAGGGCTGGGTGACGAAATCCGGGTGGTCCCAGAGACACATCAGACCGCTGGCGAGCGAGCGGCGGTAGTACTCCTCGAGGCCGGGGATGTCGGAGGTGAGGACGGGAAGCCGGTGCAGTACGTCTGTTGGGGCCGACTCGGCGGGGTGCCCGACGGCCAGCGTGAAGGCGAGTTCGCCGTACGGCGGCAGCGTCCCGGTCAGCTCGTCGTGCTCGAGTGCAATCCGATGGGATGGGCCCGCATCACCCGGCGGCACCCAACCCCACTCTGACAGTGGGACATGGTGGGGCTGGTTCGGAGTGAGCTCGGGGTGGACCGCGAGCTGGTGGGCGTTGGCGGAGCGGTTGGTGAGCTTGAGAGTCAGGCTGTAGCCGGCCGCGCCGTGATGTGGGGTGAGGGTGGACTCGACGGTGAACGAGGTTAGTCGGCCGTCTGCGTAGTGGTGGTAGCTGCCGGTGCGAGCGAGGCGGTCCGGGTACCAAGTGCCGCCGGTGGGAAGGATGCCGCGATTGCCCGCGCCGGGCCGGGCAGCGTCGACGACATTGCGGCCGTCGAGCTCGAAGGTGAATGTCAGCCGGCTGTCGGGCGCGGCCAGTGGGGGAGCGAACCAGCCGCCGACTCCGCACACGGTGCCGGCGAGCTGGCTGACGGTTCCCGTGCCGCTGCGCACCCAGATCTCAGCGGGTGGTGCGGCGCGGCGCAGGTCGAACGCGAAGTCGTCGAGGGCATAGGGCGGCATGGGCGGCCTTCCTGAAAGGGCGTGCCGGACCGGTCCCGGCAGGTGATCCCGGCCTGCGTAGGACCGGTCCAACACGGTGCGAGGATCGTGGCACGGGGACGCCGATCAGCGCAATGCCTCGGCTGGAAACCGTTTTCGCTCCAAGTGTTGACGGCGTACCAGGCCGCTGTTACGTTCCGGTGCACTACCTCGTTGGACCAGTCCAACGGGCCGAGCCGAAGGATCCGCAGGATGGCGAAACTGACGATTCGTGACATCGCGGCGCTGGCCGGTGTGTCGAAGTCGACGGTCTCGCTGGTGCTGAACAACAGCCCGAAGGTCGACCCCGCCACCCGCCGGCACGTGCTCGCGGTGATGCGGCGGAACCGGTACGTCCCGAGCTTCGCGGCGACCGCGCTGGCCAAGGGCAGTACCCGGCTGATCGGCATGGTCGTGCCCGGGCTGTCCTGGCACATGGTTGCCTCGATCAACATCGGGGTGGCGGCCGTGACCGAGCGCAGCGGGTTCGACATCATCCTCTACACCGCGACCAACGACCGCGACTACGGGTCGCTGATCGACCGGATCCTCACCGCGAGCATGGTCTCCGGCCTGCTCGTGGTCAGCCACGAACAACCGCTCGAGCCGCTCGTCCAGCTGCACTCCGACGGCCTGCCGGTCGTCCTGGTGAACACCATCGACGCCGATGTCGCGCTGCCCTCGGTCACCACCGACAACTACGACGGCGCGCTGACGGCGATGGATCACCTGCTGCAACTGGGACACGAGCGGATCGCCTGTGTCCAGGGCCGGATGCTGTACCGCTGCTGCCAGGACCGCTACCGCGGTTACCTGGACGCCCTCCGATCCGCCGGCATCCAGCCCGATCCCGAACTTACCAAACCCGGCGACTTCCTGCCCGAGCAGATCCGCGCCCGCTCGCGCGAGCTGTTCGCGCTGCCACCGGACCAGCGCCCGACCGCGGTCTTCGCGCACTCGGACGTGACCGCGTACGGCGTGATGACCGCGGCCGCCGAGGCCGGACTCCGGGTTCCGGAGGACGTGTCGGTGATCGGCTTCGACGACATCGAGTCGGCAGCTCAGATCCGGCCGCCGCTCACCACCATCCAGCAACCGTTCGTGGACATGGGCAAGCGCGCCGCGCAGATGCTCCTGGACGCGATCGGCCCGAACGACGAAGTACCTGACGAAGAACCGGCCGATGAGGCGCTGCCGCGACTCGTGATGCCGACCAGCTTGATCGTCCGGGCGAGTTGCGGGCCGGTGCCCGTGACCCGGTCCCCGCGCGGACGCTCGCAGACCACCAAGGCCTGATCCGTCCGGATCCCGGTCCCGCCCGACCCGAGCACGTCCGACCACAGCAGCACACCCGTCAGGACCCCGGCTTTGCCGTTCGGTCCGCGCTGCCGTGCGCCCTCTGGAAGGAACCGTCCAGTGTTCAGAAAACTGGCCACCGGGGTGACCGTGGCCCTCCTCGCAGCCATCGCGGTCCAGCCCACCGCACGCGCCGAGGCCGCCCCGTTCGAAGTTCTCCCGTCCGACGCCGTTGCCAACTTCACCGAGTTCAAGAGCCTGCCCGCCGACGCGACCACGCAGGTCCCGATCACCGGCAATCCGAACTTCACCAAGGCACTGCAGGTCGCGGTCCCGAACGGCCCACAGAGTCCCGGTCTCGACGGCGAGTACGAGATCACGCTCGGCGTACCCGCGTCCGCCACCGTCAACGAGGGTGACGCGATGGTCGCCACGCTGTGGGCGCGCTCGATCGTTCCGACGGCCGGCGCCACCACGGGCAACGCACATGTCGTGTTCGAGACCGATGGATCGCCGTACAAGAAGTCGATGAACGCCGCGCTGCTCTACGGGTCGGACTGGCAGAAGTTCGAGTTCCCGTTCCGCGCCGCGACAACGTACACGGCTGGTACGGCGACTGCGGCGCACCTGAACCTTTGGCTCGGGTACGGCGCGCAGACGTTCCAGATCGCCGGCGTCTCGGTGCAGGACTGGGGTCCGGGCACGCCGGCCGGCTACCCGCAGGTGACGTACGACGGGCGGGACGCGAACGCGGCCTGGCGTACGGCGGCGAACGCGCGGATCGACCAGTACCGCAAGGGCAACCTCGCGGTGTCGGTCGTCGACCCGGCCGGGAACCCGGTGAGTGGCGCGACCGTGTCCGCGGTGCAGCAGACGAGCGCGTTCAAGTTCGGCGCGGCCTCGGACGGCGCGCGGCTGGTCGGTGATCCGTCCAGCGGCATCAGCGCGGCGGACCTCGCGCAGTACCAGAGCAAGGTCTCCACGGTCTTCAACCAAGGAGCCCTGGGCAACAATCTGAAGTGGAACCACTGGGAGAACCCGACCGAACGGGACGCGATCACACTGCCCGCGATGCGGTGGATGCGTGCGCGCGGGCTGCGGGTCCGTGGGCACAACCTGGTCTGGCCGTCCTGGGGGAATCTTCCGTCCGATCTCAGCGGCCTGCAGAGCACCCCGGCGGCGCTGCGGACGCGGGTGAACAACCACATCCTGGACGAGACGTCCGCGTTGGCCGGGATCGTCGACGAGTGGGACGTGGTCAACGAGCCGTACTCCGAGCACAACCTGCAGGACATCCTCGGGCCGGACGAGATCGCGTCGTGGTTCCGCCTGGCGAAGCAGGGCGATCCGAACGTACCGCTGGTGCTGAACGACTACGGCCTGCTGGAGAACAACGGCTGGGAGAAGCGGCACCGCGATCACGACTACGCGATCGTGCAGTCGCTCAAGGCGTCCGGAGCGCCGATCGACGCGGTCGGCTTCGAAAGCCACTTCAACGGACTGCAGCTGACCTCACCGGATCAACTGCTGGCGATCGTCGACCAGTTCGCGGCGCTCGGGGTGAAGGTCGCGATCACCGAGTTCGACGTCGACACCGACGACCTGCAACTGCAGGCGGACTACACGCGCGACTTCATGACCGCGATGTTCTCGGACCCGAACGTCAACCAGATCAGCAACTTCGGGATCTGGGCCAACAACATCTACAACCCGCGAGTCGCGCTCTACAACGCGGACTGGTCGCCCAAGCCGAACGGCCTGGTCTGGGAGGACCTGATCAAGCGGCAGTGGCACACAAGCGCGTCCGGTACGACGACAGCGGCCGGCGCGTACAGCACGCGCGGCTTCCTCGGTGACTACCTGGTGACCGTCACCGTGAACGGCATCTCGAAGCAGGT
Source organism: Kribbella sp. NPDC054772 (assembly GCF_053611945.1). Lineage (NCBI taxonomy): Bacteria > Bacillati > Actinomycetota > Actinomycetes > Propionibacteriales > Kribbellaceae > Kribbella > Kribbella sp. NPDC054772. Next base: position 49,464 of record NZ_JBSHBJ010000040.1, read on the forward strand.
GAAGGTGGCGATGCCCACGACGGCCGGCGCGTCGGTGAAGGTGATCGCGGACGGCATCGCGACGACCGTACGGACGGACCAGCCGAACCCGATCGGCGACGGCGACTTCGAGAGCGGCACCCGCGGCTGGACTCCGCTCGGCACCGGTCCGGCGACCGCCGCGAATGCACACAGCGGCCACACCGCCCTCTCCCTGAGCCCGGGCTCGGGCGTCACGCAGAATCTGAGCGGCCTGACGCCCGGCACGAGCTACCTGCTGTCCGGATGGGGCCGACTGAACGGGGGAGGCACCCAGTGCTACGTCGGCGTCCGCGGCGGCGCGACCGCAGGTACGCCGACCTTCCAGTACGTGCTGTCGTACGCCGACGAACGCGCGTACACGCAGAAGCTGGCCGCGTTCACGCCACCGACCGGGACGAAGTGGGTGCAGGCGTTCGCCTGGTCGAATGCCAGTGCGTCAACGCCAGAATGCACGCTAGATGACCTGGCGATCACGCCGACCGACGGGACGCCACCACCCGCGCAAGGACCACCGACTGTCGCGCCGTCGCTGCCGACTCCTTCGGTGCTTGCGAACAGCTCGTTGGAGAACCAGTCGACGACCACCGGCTGGTACTGCCTCGGGACCTGCACGCTGAAGAACGCGTCCGCCACACCACACACCGGTAGTGGCGACCTGTCAGCCAGCGCACGGGAGGCCGCGTGGGCCGGTCCTGCGCAAGGCGTGTCTGTGGTCAACGGAGGTCTGTACGACTCGTCAGCGTGGGTGCGGCTGAGCAGTGGATCGGACACCGCAATGGTGAGCCTGAAGCTGACCACGTCGACCGGATCAACCACGATCAGGCTCGGCTCGGCCGCTGTCACCAGCACCGGCTGGACACGGATCTCCGCCGCGGACACGAACGTGTCCTGGACCGGCACCCTCACCAAAGCCGAGTGGTGGATCAGTACGACGACCGGCGCCGGCGACGTCCTGGTGGACGACGTCTCGTTCGCCCCGAAGGCCAAGACCGTTGCCGATCCAGGCACCGGCCCGGCGGAGACGGCCTTCAACCCGGTGCAACCCACGGCGGCCTGCGTCGTCCGAAACACCGCCGACGGCACCTACACGGCGTACTTCGGCTACTCCAACGCGAACAACTACTACATCCCGGTCCCGGTCGGCACTGACAACGCGTTCAGCCCCGGCCCGTCGGACCGCGGTCAGACCGTCTCGTTCCTGCCCTTCCAACGACCACGCCGAGTGGCCGTGACCTGGGACGGCACTCTGCTCACCTGGCGGCTCGGCGCACTGACCCAGACCGCATCGTCCGCTACGCCGCCCTGCGCCTAGCACTCACTGGAGGAACTTCCATGTCCACATCCATGTCCCGGCGGACCCTGCTCCGCGGGGCGGCCGCACTGGCCGGTGCGGGCGCGCTCGCCGGCTGCTCGTCGGGTAACGACTCGTCAGGCTCGAAGGCCACAAAGACCATCACCTACTGGGACTGGTACGCCAGTCAGGCCGGCTGGGTCGACAACGAGATCAAGCTGTTCCAGCAGGCTCACCCGGGGATCGAGGTGAAGAAGACCACGCAGGTCAGCGACAAGTACGCCGACCTGGTGTCGCTGGCGTACCGCAGCGACAACGCGCCGGACATCCTGATGGTGCCGAAGAGCCCACAGCTCAGCCAGCAGATCACGCAGAACTGGTTGCTGCCGCTGGACAAGTGGGCGACCTCGTCGTGGCAGGGCCGGTTCCCGGAGAACAGCTTCGTCGAAGGCGTCGACGTCTTCGACGGGAAGGTCTACACGGCACCGTTCGCCGCGCCGGCCCCGTCGCTGCAGCTCTACATCCACCACGGCGTCTTCAAGGACGCCGGCCTGACCAACGCGGACGGCAGCGTGAAACTGCCGAAGACGTGGGACGAGGTCGCGAGCGCCGCCGACGCGATCGCGTCGAAGAGCGGCGGCAAGGTCGCGCCGTTCGGCTTCGGCAACTCGACGAACACGACCCTGGCCTGGTGGCTGGATCTGTTCGTCCGGGGCGCCGGTACGCCGGGCGGCGCGGCCGTCGGCGGCATCGACGGGATGGACTACCGCGTCGGGAAGTGGACGTTCGGCAGCGACCGGAACTACCTCGACGTGATCAACCTGCTGCTCGAGTGGAAGAACAAGAACTGGTTCTACCCGAACTCGATGAGCATCTCGGACGAGCAGGCGCGGGCGTTCTTCGAGCGCGGCAAGTTCGGGATGACCATCGGGGGAGTGTGGAACCAGCCGGAGTGGAGCAAGCACAAGTTCACCGAGTACAGCCTGGTGACGCTGCCGACGCCGTCCGCCGGTGATCCGAAGGCGCTGTTCTACGGACCGCCCGGTGGCAAGTTCGTCGCGGTGAACGCGAAGACGCCGCACGCCGACGAGGCGTGGGCGTGGTTCGACTGGCTGTACAGCCCCGACGCGGGCAAGCGGTGGGTCGAGCAGGGCCAGGGCCTGTCCGTGTACGCGAAGAACAACGACCCGAAGAGCGTCACCTTCGCCCCGTTCGCGCAGTACGTCGCGATGTCGGGAGCCGCCGTGGTCGGTCCGCAGCCGACGATCCGGAACTCGAAGGTGTCGGCCGTGCAGCTGCCGGCGGTGAAGCCGGACATCAACGACCTGCTCGCGGGCGTCTGGACCGGACAGGTCAAGGATCCGCAGGCCGCGCTGAACGAACTGACGGACAAGATGAACGCGGCACTGGGTGATGCGATGAAGAAGGCGCCGGGTGTGAGCGCGAAGGATTTCACGTTCGCCGACTGGGATCTGACCAAGCCCTACACGACCAAGCCGGGCGCCTGATGGTGATGACCACCACGGTGCGCGAAGACGTCACCCGCACCGAGCCACCGCGCTCGGTCGGGCGGCGTCGAGCGCGCCGCCGGACCTACTTGTGGTCGTACGTGTACCTCGCACCGATGATGGTGCTCCTGCTGGTGTTCGTGGTGTACCCGATCGTGGCCTCACTGGGGTACACGTTCTACAAATGGGACGGCATCGGCGACCCGTCGGACTTCGTCGGGCTGGACAACTTCCGCCAGATCGTCCACGACAACATCTTCTGGCGGTCGCTCGGACACACCTTCGTGTACGCCGCGTTCGTCGTACCGATCCAGCTGGTGCTGGCGCTGGCTCTGGCGCTCGTGCTGAACAACAAGAAGCTGCGGTTCGCGTCGTTCTACCGGACGCTGTTCTTCCTGCCGGTGGTGACGTCCGCGGCGGTGATCGGTGTCGTCATCCAGCTGCTCGTGTCGAACTTCGGGGACTCGATCAACGACCTGCTGCTGAAGCTGCACGTGACCGACAGGCACATCGACTGGCTGGGGGATCCGCACTTCGCGCTCGGGATCATCATTCTGGTCGGGATCTGGCACACGTTCGGCTACAACCTCGTGTACTTCCTGGCGGGGCTGCAGACGATCCCGGACGAGCTGTACGAGGCCGCCCGGCTGGACGGTGCGGGCCGGCTGGCGACCTTCCGGTACATCACGATCCCGATGTTGCGCGCGGTCGGCGTGGTGATCGTGATCCTCGCGGTGATCGGGACGTTCCAGATCTTCGACCTGGTGCAGGTGCTGACCAGCGGCGGTCCGTTCTTCGCGACCGAGGTCGTGAACACCTACATCTACCACCTGGCGTTCGGCGGCAGTAACGCGAACGCCGTACAGCCGAACATCGGTCTCGCCTCGGCCGCGTCGTTCGTGTACGGCGTCCTGCTGATCGGGTTCTCCGTCGTCCAGGTCGTCGTACTGCGCTCGCTCGCGAAGCGGCGGGGGACGGGAGGGATCGCGTGACTGTACAAATTGCGCGCCTCCGGCGCGCGGGGTCATCGGGCTGTTGCTCCCGGCCTTCCCTCGTCGCTCCAGTCGCTTCGCTCCCTCCGCTCCTCAGTCCAGGCCGGGAGGCCCCATGACCAGCCGGCGGATGGTGACAGCGATGACGCATGTCGCGCTGTTGGTGAGTGGGCTCGCGTGGCTGTACCCGCTGTTCTGGGCGCTCGGGAGTTCGCTGAAGAGCGACGACGACTTCTTCACCGACGGGCTGAACCCGATGCCGTCGCACTTCCTCTGGGCGAACTACCTCGACGCCTGGCGCGAGGCCTCGTTCGGCCGGTACTTCATGAACACAATACTGATCACCTTGGGCACTGTGGTGATCACTTTAGTAGTCACGTCCTGCGCGGGATACGTGCTCGCCCGGACACGGTTCCCGGGGCGTGGATTCTGCCTGGGGCTGGTGTCCGCGACGCTGTTCCTGCCGCACGGATACACGATTATCCCGGTTTTCGACCTGATGCAACGACTGCATCTGCTGAACAGCCTGTGGGCGGTGATCATCGTGCAGGCCTCCGGCGGAGTGGTGTTCGGGACGTTCCTTTTTATGGGCTACTTCATGGCCGTCGACAAGGAACTCGAGGACGCCGCCCAGGTGGACGGCGCGAACTTCCACCAGACGTTCGCGCGGATCATGCTGCCGCTGTCGGGCCCGATGCTCGCCACCGTTGGGTTGTTCACTGCGATCACCGCCTGGAACAGCTTCTTCATCCCGCTCGTGTTCACACTCGGCCGGCCCGAGCTGCGCACGCTGGCGATCGGCATGTACGCGTTCATCGGCGAGAACTCGACCGAGTGGACGCTGCTGTGCGCGGGCACCGTCATCACGCTCGCGCCGATCATCCTGCTCTTCGTGCTGTTGCAGCGCTTCTTCGTCAACGGCCTGGCCGGCGCGGTCAAGTCCTAGGGGGACCACCACATGCCTGTACGTACTGCGATCGTCGGCACCGGCAACCGCGCCCAGCTCTTCACCGAGGGCCTGGCGAAACGGGACGGGTACGACGTGGTCGCGTTGTGCGATCCGAACTCGGTGCGGATGGCCTTCCACAACCGCATGCTGCTGGCGGCGGGGCGCCGTACCGCGCATCTGTGGCCGCCGGCGCGGTTCGAGGAGATGCTCCGGGTGGAGCGGATCGAGCTCGTCGTGGTGACGAGCGTGGACGCGACGCATGACCTGTACATCGAGGCCGCGTTGAGGGCCGGCGTACGGGTGATCAGCGAGAAGCCGATGACGACCGATGCGGTGAAGGCGCAGAGGATCCTGGACACGGTGCAGGAGACGGGTGGCTCGTTGTCGGTCGCCTATAACTACCGGTTCAATCCTGTGCACCGGCGGGTGCGGGAATTGCTGGCCGGGGGTGCAATCGGTGCCGTGCACTCGGTGCATTTCGAGTGGATGCTCGACGTGTCACATGGCGCGGACTACTTCCGGCGATGGCATCGGGACAAGGCGAACTCCGGTGGGTTGATGGTGCACAAGGCCAGTCACCACTTCGACCTGGTGAACTGGTGGCTGGGCGCCGAGCCGCGGACGGTCTACGCGCGCGGCCAGCTAGGGTTCTACGGGCCGGGCCACGAGCACGGGTATGCGCGCGATTACCTGCGTGCACACGGATCTGGGCTCGCTCTCGACGATCCGTTCGCGTTGCATCTTGCCGACAACGCGACGTTGCGCGAGCTGTATCTCGAGGCCGAGGGGGAGGACGGGTACTACCGGGATCAGAACGTTTTCGGGCCTGGCGTTTCAATCGAGGACGACATGGCGGTGCTGGTGTCGTACGACAGTGGCGCGACGATGACGTACCACTTGACGGCGTACTCGCCGGCCGAGGGCTATCGCGTGATGTTCAACGGATCGCGCGGGCGCCTGGAACTCGATGTCGAGGAGTCGACATTTACTCGTCCGCATCAACGGGTGGAATCGGCGAAGGGCTGGGTGCACGGCGATGTCGCGGCGCCGACCGCCGGTAGGACGAGCATCACGTTGCGACCGTTGTGGGCGGCGCCGGAGGATCACACCGTCGACCATGATCACGCCGGCCATGGCGGTGCGGACGCACGGGTGCTCGCGGCCCTGTTGGACGGCGAGGGTGACGTAGGTGATGATGTCGCCGACGCGCGTCAAGCCTCGCTGGCGTTGGTCACCGGGCTCGCGGCGAACCGCTCGTTCGAGACCGGGCTGCCGGTGCAGACTGCGGACGTCCTCACCCTCTGAAAGTGTTCAGAATTCTGATCACTTTCAGAGGTCGTCAGAATTCTGATCAGGTGAGCGCGTTCCGGAGGATCGCGTGGGCGCCCGCGACGATCGCCTCCCGATTCGCTTCGTACGTCGGGTCGGTGATCGCGGTCTTGTTGGTCAGGTCGAACGACAGCACCGGTACGTGCAGGTGGCCGGCCGGCATCGACGGGTCCAGGAGATCGCGCTGGAGAGTGTTGCGGTAGGCAACTTCATTGGAGAGGTAGCCGCCGCCGGTGCCTTCCGAGGCGATCGATCCGGGCGTCGGGCCGTCTGCTTGCCGGACCGGGAGCGTCTGTCCGGCCGGGATCTCCAGCACAGAGGTGTTCACGCGCGTTCGGAAAGGCGCCACCTCGGCCTGCGACATCCGGGCCAGCGGGAGGCTGGAGGTCAGCCACTCGGGTCCGGTCGGCATGCTGGGGGAGACGATCGGAGCGCTGATCGTGCCGCCGCCCCACAGGTTGTTGTTGTCGCCGATCGAACTGACCGAGCGACGCCGGCCGTTGAATACCTCGAGGTCGAAGATGCCCGCCCGTCCCTGGCTCGCGGTCATCACGAGATCCGCGTGCTGCGGGCCCTGGCGGTAGTGCGGGGCGAGCGCGTTCTCGACCATGTTCTCGTCGAAGTCTGTGTACCGGACCGGGAACACCACGGTCTGAATCTCGTACGTCGTGCCGTTGGCGGTCCAGCGCCGGCCGTCGAGGGTCAGGGCGTTGGCACCGGACGGGTTGCCGATGCGGATGTCGGCGTCCAGCGTGAACGGATCGAACCCGGTCACCAGGACCTTCCGGACGCCCGGCGTGAAGTGGGTGCTGGTGATACCGCGAGAGCTGTACTCGAGGGACCGCAGCAGGCTCGCGCGTTCCGTCGTACCGAGGGCGAAGGCTGGTTGCCATTGGCGGAGTGCCAAGGACATGGAGATGCGGGCCCAGTAGAGGCCGCGGTCGTCGGTGGAGGGGAGCGCGTCGGCGCCTTGCGGCGGGTGCTGCGCGCGGTGGGTCGCCGTACGCCAGAGGGCTTCGCCTTGGGTGCGGACGAGCGCTGCTGCGGCTTGGCGGTTGGGGACGCGGCAGAGGAGTTGCCTGAACAGCTCGACCTGCCGGTCGAAACCGGAGCGACGCAGGATTTCGGCCGGTACTGACGGGCCGCCCGCGACACCGCGGTCCAGGCGCTGCTCCTCGACGGTGCCGATGATCGCCTGGTCCAGGCATCCGGTGACCGGTCCACCGCGGAAGGCCGGCGCGATGTTCGGCGTCGCGTGTGCGATCGGAGCACCGGACAGCACCGCGGTCAACGCCAGCGCACCGGCAAGCAACGAACGATGAAATGAGCTGGGGCGGAGTCTCATACCGGGTGTCTATCAGATCTCCGCCCACTCCGCGCCCTGACCTGCGTCGCCTCGCGGAGCGTGTCTGGTGGGCTGGGCCAGGTTCTGGGGACTGAGCACTAGGTATTACCTGTCCACGGCCACCGGTTCCTGTTCCCACCCCCTGTTCCCGCTCAGATGGTGCGGCGGAGGTGGCGAGGGACGGCGGTCATGACGCGGCCTAGGTCGTCGGTGATGGCGGCGACGCGTTCGTTGCGGCCGTCGTCGTCGATGTAGATCATCACGGTGCGGACGTCGGCGTGGATGGTCAGTTCCTGGATGTCTTCGGCGGCCAGGCCGCGGCGTTTCTGGTCGGTGACGGCCGAGGCGCGCAGAGAGTGCGGGGTGACTTTCTCCGGGCGGGGGATGCCGGCGGCGCGGGCGAGGCGGCGCAGCATGCGGGTGACGTCGTGGCGGTCGAGCCGCTTTCCGGTGGCGTCGGCGATGAGTGGCGCCGGTCCGGGTCCGTTCCAGGCTGGGCGGACTGCGAGGTAGAGGTCGAGGAGTTCAGCGACCATCGTGTGCAGCGGGACGAGCTTCGTGCTGCCGCCTTTCACGGTGACCTCGAGCCAGGTCCGGCGTCCTTGGTCCTGGCGGTCGTCGTCGTTGGCCGCGCAGATGCCGGAAACCCGGAGCGCGTCAGTGAACAGCAGCCCGACGACCAGAGCGTCCCGTACGTCGTGCGCGACGGCGAGCATGGCCGCGATCTGGTCAGCGTCCAGGACGCGAGCGGAGGTCGCGCGGCGGCCGCGCTCGATCTTGGGGCGGTGGTCGTCGACGGAGATGGGGGAGACGGCCGGGAGTCCCCAGCTGGCGGCGTACCGGTAGAGGCTGGACAGGGTTGAGAGCCGCCGGGAGATCGAGGTGTCGGCGGCGCCGGCGTCTTGCTGGCGAGTCAGCCACATGGTGACTTCGGCGCGGTGCAGATCGAGTCCGAAGCGCTCCCGGCCGAGGTCATTGCGGGCCCAGTCGGCCCAGAGCAGCAGGTCATCGGCGTACGCGATCCGGGTGTCGCGGCTGCCCCGCCGCGTGCCACCGAGCCACAGCACAACCAGCGCTGTGAGCTCCGGGGTGAGTGCGGCGGCGAGCAGATCGAGCCGATCGACGGGGGCCGCGTCCCCGTCCTCGAGGTCGGCACCGGGCGGTCGTCGCTGTCCCAGTGTCCGGCGGACAGCAGCTTCTACGGCCGCGTCCGGCCGGGGCAACACGACGGCAGTCGTGACCGGTTGGAAAACCAGCGGCGCCGGTTCGTCGCTCATCGGCTCGACGGCAGGATTCGTCACCTGAACAAGGTAGCGCATAACGGGGATTATGCGCTACTTAAGTATGGTTGCGTTGAGTCAAGAATGACGAAACTAAATAGACGCAACGAAAAACTGTATAGACAAAAATCCGCTAAGATGCGGGAATGACGACGACCGAGACTGACCTGGTATCGCCGACCCGGCCAGGGATGTGCGAGTTCCCAGGCGTGACCTGCCCGAACCCGAAGCAGGTCGACCCCGGTACGCCGGGCCGCCCAGCGAAGTACTGCGGTCTCGAGGAGGCGGGCGCCGACGGGAGGCCCGTCGTACACAACAAGGCGAACGCCTGGACCGCGAAGAACGCGGCCGCGAAGCGGACAACCAGCGGCACCCAGCGGCTGAGAGGCAGCGCGGCACCGGAAGCTTCAAGTACGGCGGGGCCGGTCACCGCCGCACGGGTCACGCTGGAGCAGCTGATCAAGAGCGACCTTCCGCGGCTGATGGAAGGCCTCGACGGGCAGCTCAAGCAGGTCGCGGTCGCACTCGGCACGTACGGCGACGCGCAAGCAGTGGCCGCCGAGGTAGAACAGGTCCAGGCCGCGTCCCGGGCACAACTCGCCGACGCCGAAAAGCAGCTCGCCGAAGAACAGCAACGCCGGCGCCAGGCCGAACACGCCGCGACCGAGGCGGAGCAGGCCGCAGCCGAAGCCGAGGACGCCCGGGACGAGGCCGAGGCCGCCGCCCAGCAGGCCGTCGACGATCTCGCGACGGCCCGTGCGGAACTTCTGGCCGCGCAGGAGAAGGCCGAAGACGCAGAGCGGGACGCGGCCCTGGCCAAGGAGGACGCGGCCGAGCAGACCAACCGTGCGCGTCAGGAAGCCGAGCAGCAGGTCCGCGAGATCCAGACCAACGCCGACCGGCAGATCCAGCAGGCCGAGACCGAAACCGAGGCCGCACACGTCGCGCACGCCGCCGCCGAGGCCGACCGGCGCAGCGCGCAAGAGGCCGCCGAGCAACTGCGCGCCGAACTGCGCCAGGACCGCGACCAGCACCGTGCCGAGCTCGACACCCTGCGCGCCGAACACCGTGCCGAGCTCGACAACCTCCGCACCGAACACCGCGCCGACCGCGAACAACTCCGTGCCGACCACAAGGCCCAGCTCGCCGACGTCAAGCAGTCCGCCGACCAGCGGGTCGACGCGGTAACGACCGCCCAGCGCGCGGCCGAACAACTGGTCGACGACCTCCGCCGCCAACTCGCCGAGCACGCCGCCGCAACCACGGAGCCGCCCACGCAACCCGGGCGGCGCGGAGGCCAGTCCGACGGAAACGGATCCCCGGACTGACCCCCTCGGTTGCCCCGGACCTGTCAGCTGCCCGGGCTAGTTCCTCCCGTGATTGCTGAGGCGTAGAGGTTCTGGACCTGGCTCGCGGTGAGGGCTCCGGAGAAGATCGCCACCTCGTCTATCGCGCCCGTCGTCGAGTCCTTCGGCGGGAAGCTGCCGAGCGTCGCGCGGCCGAGAGGCATCGAGGCGTTCATGGTGCCCACGACTGATCCGTTCGCGTACACGGTGATTCGGCTTCCGTCGTCGACGTAGGTCAGATACGTCCACGTCGCCTTGGGTACGACGTAGTTGACCGTGTAATCGGCGACGTTGCGGCGAGTCACGCCCACCTTGCCCGAGCTGGAGTTGATCTTGACGATCGACGTGTCGCTGTTGAGCAGCGCCATACTGCTCGAGCCGCCGGTGATGTTGACCCACGCCCCGACCGACCAGGGCATGGGAAGATCCGGAGCCGCGGTGGTGACGGTGCCGGTCCCGCCGGTGAAGCGCAGGGCGCCCCCGACCTTGCCCGGTACGACGGTCGCGTCGCCCAGCACCGTGCCGTTGTAGCCACCGGCGGCCGTATCCGCAACGTTCCCGTTGGTGGTGTCGTCCATCGTCCAGTGGTCGACGAGCGTCAGGCCGATCACGAATCGGGCGGTCGTGCTGTACTGCCGCCCGCCGACGGACTCCTTCACCACAACGTCATGCAGCCCGTTGGGCAGCGTGGCCGGCGAACACGACCACGTGTGATCCGGCTGTACGGCGGCCGAGCACACGCTCGCGTCCTTCTCGGTGACGGAGACCGTGCCGCCAGGTACGCCGAGCCCCTCGATGACTGACGGAGACGCGGGCAACCATCCATTGGGACCGGGATTCGTGACGGTGAGCGGCGACAACGACAACGCATCCGCGATCGCCGTGGCGGCGGTGACCGTGTTACCCGCCGGAGCGGACGCGAACCTCGGCGCGGACGCGACGAAGCTGCTGGCGCGCGCGATCCAGTCGATAGGCGCCGGCGCCGTCCCGTCCTGCAGCGCCTTGGTCAGCGTGTCGAAGTACGCCTGCCAGTTCGGCTTGTAGTAGCCGCTGAGGAGTCCGCTGTACGTGTGGTTGGCGTAGTTGTTCAGTGAGCCCGCCTTGTACCCGTCGGCAGGATCCACCCAGCTGGTCCACAGGTAGAGGAGTGACGTGGCGAGCTGGGATCGAACTGTCGCGTCCGAGCCCGCAGCCGAGTTTGCGCTCGCGACGTAGCTGCCCATCATGAACCACGGCACCGTCGCCATGACGTCGTCGGTGAGGTCCATCAGATCCAGCCACTGAGCTGTCAGGTCCTTGAACGCTGCCGTGTCCTTGGCGAGGTACGCCGTATTGATCTTCGGCAGCAGCGTCCGCGTCTTGTTACCGGTGATGTTCGTCGCGACGTCGGCGAGGTCGAAGTCGTACGCGTCCTTCTGCACGACCTCTGGCGCGGCGAGGAGCAGCTGCGGCAACGCGGTGGCGAAGCGTGCGGTGTCGTACGGCTGCTGCTTCGGCGAGGCCGGGTCCGCATTCATCGCCGTCAGATTCGGCTGCGCCACGAACAGGGTCTCCGCGGGTTCCGCGTGCGTACCCGATGACGGACGCGGCAGCGTGTACGCCGTCGCTCCGATGATCTCCCACGCCTTGGCGGCCGCAGTCGTCCCGTACCGTCCGTACGCGAAGTCCTGCATCCACTCCGACAAGCTGAATGCAGCTGCGTGCCACGGCAGTTCGCTCAGCAACTCGAACGCCGCCGGGTCCTCGAAGCCTTCAGGCATCACGGCGATCCCGGTCATGTTGTTGCCCGCGGCATTCAACTGGCCGTAGTACCGGTCGATCCAGAGCTGTCCGGTCGCGCCCATCACGGTGTGTCCGCCGTACGCGTAGATGGAGCCGAACAGGTACTTCGTGTTCGGCCAGGCGGCTTCTCGGCCCCACGTGGCCGAGGCGTCGGACAGGCCGTCACTCACGACGAACTTGCTCTTGTCGCTGATGCCGGCCAACTGCGCGGTGGTCGGGTTACCTTGCCATCCCAGCTGCATCCAGGTAGCGCCCGCTTCGTTGTCCTGCAAGGCGGACATGATGCTCGCGGTGATGTCCTGCTGCGCGATGCCGCCCGACGAGCCGCCCTCCTGCAGCGGGTTCATCCGGTAGATCGAGGACTTGCCGAGAAGGTCGTCGGCATGCCGATAGTACGACGCGGCGACCTGGGCGAAGAAGGGGTCCGTCGGCGCCAGCCACGCGGGCCTGGGCTGGCCCGACCAGGTTCCTTGCGCGATGACCTTCGTACCTGCCGGAGCGTGGGCGGCGAAGTCGGTGGGCACGGTGCCGATGAACCCGGGCAGTACGGGGACCATGCCCAGTTCCCGTGCGCGATCGGCGATCTGGCGTCCCAGGGACGCCCGCTGATCGAGCAGGTCCTGCGAGATCGGGGCGCCGTAGTTGGACACGTTCTGCATCGCCCACCACGGCTGGGTGGTCGGCATCGGGATCCAGGCGCGGGTCTGCTCCGCGGTGTAGCCGAAGTCCTGAAGCACCTTCTGATACACCGCATCGGTCCCCGGCAGAACGTAGACCTGGTTGATGCCGTGCAGGGCGTAGATGTCCAGCATCGACTGCCACTGGTCCCAGCCCATGTACGGATCGGTGTAGCCGTCGTGCGTGTCGTTGCCGAGATACCGGTTCGCCGTGTTGGCGGTCTGGGTGATCGGCTGCGACGGCGCCGGCAGCGGTGTGGGTACGACGGGATGCGGGTTGCCGAGGTTCGCGGCCGCGTGGACGACGTACTTGAGGTACCAGCCGGCACCTTGGTTCGCCGCCGACGCAGTGGTCGCGCTGATCGTGACATGACCCGTCCGGCCGGCGATGGTGAACCGTTCGGCACCGTCGGCACTGGGGTTGATCTCGAAACACACCTGGTGCGAGGCCACGGTGCCGGCGACGCGGGCGAGCAGCGCCTGCTGGGCTTGGGTGGACCGCGCCGAGGCCCGGCAATCACGCTGCTCCGCCCCCGGTGGCGCGGCCGCCTCCGAGGCCGGCACCACCAGCAGGCTGACGAGCGTACTGAAGAGAAGGACGAAGGATGCTCGGGCGGATCGACGCATGACCTCACCTCACGGCCAGGGGGATGACGCGGTGTCCACCGGAGAATATTAACGAAATGTGCCTACGTAAAGAGTGAGATCGAATGATGGAACGACCAACGAATATGGGCGCTCAGTGGTGGGCGAGTCCGGTGAAGATGTCCACGAGCTCCGGACGGGCCATTGGGCCGACGTGCGGTGCGGCGACGTCGTGGACGTCGGTCGGGTTGCCGGGCGTGAGGCGGTCGGCCTCGGCGATGAAGCGGTCCTGGAGCGCCGGCGGGATGAGGCGATCGCGGGTGAAGCGGATGTAGGACCGCGGGATGCGGCCCCAGGTGTCGGCGTGGCCGCGCGCGTCCGACAGCGGGATCGCGGCGGGTTCGTCGGGCTGGAAGTGGTTGAGGAGGTTGTGCATCTGCTCGTCGGTGAAGTCGGCCGCGAGGCACTCCTTGATTCCGGCGATCAGCTCGCGGTCGGCGGTTCGCCAGTTCACCCGCGCGACGCCGAGCACGGCCGGATCCCCGGCGACGGCCTTGGTGACGTTCTCGACCAGACTGTCGCGGTTCTCGGGCGTCGCGAAGTACTCCGCCATGCTCGGCAGGTCGACGCAGCAGAACGCCGAGACGTACACAACGCGTTTCAGCAGCTCCGGTACCGCGTTGCCGACGCGGCTCACCGTCACACCACCCTGGCTGGCGCCGACAAGTATCACGGGGCCGTGTTCGTAGGCCCGGCGTACGACGTCGATGGTGTGGTCGACGTAGTCGTCGAGGGTCAGCGTCGCGAGTGGTGACCGCTCGGTGGCGAGGGCGCGGAGGTCCTGGGGCGCCTGGTAAGCGTGCGGGAAGAAGCCGCCGGTGCCATGGCCGGGCAGGTCGACGGCAACGCAACGGTGGCCGCGGAGCGTGAGCTCGGCAGTCAGGTCATTCCACGAACTGGCGGACGAGTGCGTCCCGTGGACGAAAACAAAGGTCATCGGTGATCTCCTGTCTGAGTGGTGGATCGCCACATGGGCCAAAGGGTCGGGCTGCCGTCGACGCGCACCGGTTCATCCCGATCGCGAAACCCATGGCGTTGGTAGAGCGCGCGGCTCCGGGGTGAGCTGGCTTCGAGATAGGCGCCGAGTCCGCGTACGTCGGCGTACTCCAACCGCTGCCGCAACATCGCCGAGCCGACTCCGGTACCGCGATGCTCGGGCACGACTCCCATGCACGGCAGATAGAGGTACGGCTGCCCGTGTGGATGTCGCCGAGCCAGTGCCTCGCCGAGCACGTCGAGAGGACGTGTCGAGTTGGTCGGGCCGCCGTACGGCGGCTGGCCGGCGGCGAGGTTGAGCCAGATCGAGGCTCCGGAGTTGGACGTCGCGATGTCGACTTCGGCGGCTGGGTGGGTGAGGAGCGGGCGGTAGTAGAGCTCGGCCGCTGAACTCCCGTCGGCGAAGAGCCATCTGGCCAGCGGGTCGTCGGCGAACGCGGCGGTGAGGATGGCGATGACGGTGTCGTGGTCGTCCGGAGTAGCGCGGCGAATCATGCGTACACCGTATTTCCACTCACTCCGAAACGCCTGCCGGTGAGCGCAAAAGTGTCGTCAGTGAACTAGTACACTCAGAGGCATGGAGGCGCCGTACGAGCGGGTGGTGAGCGAGCTGCGGGGGATGATCCTCAGCGGCGAGCTGCGGCCCGGAGACCGGGTCCCGTCGGTGCGCGAGATCGCTCGCAGCCGGCGGATCGCCATCGCGACCGCCACCAAGGTCGTCGCCGCTCTCCGCGATGCCGGCCTGGTGGAGACGAAGGTCGGTTCAGGGACCGTGGTGTCGATGCCGCGTCGCCGTGTGCGACCGCGGACGGCCGAGCGTGACGCCCAACGGCGACCAGTGCTGAGTACGGCGCAGGTGCTGCGAACCGCTGTCTCGGTCGCCGACGGCGAGGGGATCGAGGCCGTCTCCATGCGCCGCGTCGCGGTGGAGCTCGGCGTCGGGCCGATGTCGCTCTACCGGCATGTCCAGAACAAGGACGAGCTGGTCACCGAGATGGTCAACGCGGTGTTCGGGGAGTACGAGCTTCCCGACCCGGGGCCTGAGGGGTGGCGCGCCAAGCTCGAGCTGATCGCCCGGAGGCAGTGGCAGCTGTGCCGCCGGCACCTGTGGCTACCGGCGGCCGTGTCGTTCACCAGGCCGTTGCTGGTGCCGAACCTGACGGCGCAGACCGAGTGGACGATGCGCGTGATCGACGGCCTCGGTCTGCCGCCCGAGGTGACCATCCGGGAAGCGCTGACACTGCACGGGTTGGTGATCACGGCAGCCCGTGCGATGGCTGATGAGGTCGAGGCTGAGCAGGAGACCGGTGTCAGCCTCGACCTGTGGTGGCTGGACAAGCAGCACCGGGCCGAGGAACTGCTCGCGAGCGGACAGTTCCCACTGCTGGCCGCCGTACCGGAGGACGCTGTCTCCGATCTGGGCGAGCTGTTCGAGTACAGCCTGGCCCGGCACCTCGACGGGTTCGAGGTGCTCGTCAGTCGATCTGGGTGATCTTGCCGGTGTCGACGTCGTACATGAAGCCGCCGATCACGATGTCGTCGCCGATGAGCGGGTGCTCGCGGACCGCCTTGACGTCGTGGCGCAGGGCCTCGTGCTGGTCGGGGATCACCGAGATCGGCAGGTAACCGGCCGGCTTCCCGGCGGCCAGCTCGACCTTCGCGCGCAGCTCGTCCTCGGACATCGAGGCCATCGCGCAGCGGGTGTGCGGGATGATCATGATCCGCTTGACGCCGAGCAACTGGACGCCGAGCACCAGCCCGGTCATCGTGACCTCGGTGACCCGGCCGCCCGCCGAGCGCAGCACCTTGGCGTCACCCGGCTTGAGTCCGAGCATCTCCAGCGGCGGGATCCGGGAGTCCATACAGGTCACCACGCCGATGCCGGCGTGCGCGATCCCGTCGAAGCCGCCGTAGTGGAAGTCGGCGGCGTACTCCGCGTTGGCGGCCAGGATGTCGTCGAACCCGCCGCTCATCGGAGGGCACCTGACAGGGGAGTACCGGCTTGCAGGATCGACATCGCGAACGGCTCCTTTCCACATGAATCCGGACGGGGAGGATCAGCGGTCACACTGCTGACCGGGACGATCCACGAACGGCCGTCGACGTGCTCGACGGTCACGGTCTCAGGCCCTTCGGCCACCACCCGCAACGCGTCCAGCGCGAGCTCGCCGATGAGCTCGCGTACGGCGACTTCCGCGGCCTGACCGCGCTTGGTCCAGGTGGACCGACCACGCAGCCCGGTCAGGATCGTCTCCCCTTGATCGGCCGCGGCGAGTGCCTCCACCGCGGTTTCGACAGTCAGATGGCCGTGCATGGTGCCGGCCGGCAGGTACGTCGCGGTGGGTGCGAAGCGGTGCCCACCGAGATGGTTCGCCTCCCACACCCGGCCCGGCGCGCGCTCGGCGAGCCCAGCCACCAGCGGCCGCCCCAGCACTGCGCAGCACTCGTCACGCTTTCCGTTGGTACAGACGAGCACGATGGGCTCGTCGACCGGCAGCAGCGCGGGCAGCGACGCGACCACCGCGTCGCGATCACCACGAGCGACGGCGGCCAGATCGAGCTCGGCGAGCTCGGCCGGATCGCCGACGCGGCCGCCGAGTAGCCAGGTCCGGCCTGGTGCGGTGGACGCGACGAACACCTGGTGCGACCGCTCGACCGCATCCGCGTGCCGACCGGGGGAGCGGATCAGACCGAACCGTACGTCGACCTTCTTGCACTCGTCATCGAACGACCCACCGAACTTCGGGTCCAGATGACTCTGCGTCGGCGCCTTCGCACCCCACGGACCGGGCTGCTCCACGACGACCCAGGCGGTCGCCACGACCGCGGTCCCGGCCAGCGGCTCGCGCAGTACCCGGCAGTACGTCGAGCACAGGCCGGGCCGGCCGGACGGGTCGGGTGCAGGGGTCACACCCTCACGGTACGCGAGCCGAGACGGCTGTCCCTCATGATGATCATCATGTGTGCACTACGCCACGTCGGCCGAGGAGTGCGACGGCCAGGACCGCGGCCAGGAACGCGCTGACGGCGGCGCCGGCGAAGATCGCGTGAACTTGTGAAACGGCGGCGTCGCGGAGCGCGTCGAGGAACGGGCGGCAGTTACCGGGGGAGGACGGGCAGAGCTCGTTGGGAGATTTGATGCCGTCGGCAAGGGCGTAGTACCGCCGAAGGCCGATCGCGGTCAGCGCGGAGACGCCGACGAGCATGCCGACCATGCGGGCGACGACCACGAGCGCGCTGACCAGGCCGTGGCTGTCAGTGGGTGTGGCACCGAGGATCGCCGTGTTGATCGGTGACAGCGCGAGGCCGAACCCGAAGCCGCAGACGAGCAGTACGACGGTCGCGGTCCAGTGATCGAGCGCCGTACGGCTCCAGAACGCCATCACGACGAACATCGCACCGGACAGCGCGAGACCGCCGCCCGCGATCAGCCCGAGTCCGTAGCGTCGCGTGAGCCACCCGCCCGCGACCGCACCGACCGGCAGCGCGATCAGGAAGCGCACCAGGACCAGCGCCGCTTCGAGCTGGCCGCCGCCCTGGGTGGTCCGAGCGAACACCGGTACGTCGACCAGCGCCGCGATCAAGGCGCAGCCGATCAGGAAACTCACCACCAGTGAGCCCCAGGCCGGTCGTCCGCCGAGGAGTCCACGAGGCACGATCGCGGACGCCGTACGACGCTGCCACAGAGCGAAAGCGACGGCGAAGACCGCGGCCGCGACCAGCAGCCACGGGCCGGCGGGCGACATCAGCTCGCGTTCGGGATCCGCGGTCGCGAAGGCGAGCACGACGCCGGCCAACGCGAGCGCCAGCAGGAACGCGCCGATGAGGTCGACCCGCGACAGTACGTCGGCCAGGCGGCCGCGGCTGAGCCACAGAACGAGCGCGAGCCAAGCGATCGCGAGAACCAGCGTGGCGAGACCAATCGGTGTGAGCAGTCGCGACGTACCGGTGAAGGGCACGAACGGCAGGCCGAGTGTCACGCCGGACGCCAGCCGTTCGGGCGCGGTCAGGGTGAGACCGAGAGCGACACAGGCGAGGACGCCGACGGTCCCGGAGAGCGATGGCCATCGGCGTCCGCGGAGAAGCAGCGCCAGGACGACGGCGACGACCAGGTTGAGCCAGAAGATGTACCGCCAGTCGGCGACCGCGAGCACTGCCGCGCCCAGGAGCGGGCCGAGGACCGAGCCGAGTTCCTGTACCGCGCCGACGATCCCCAGGGGCAGGCCGCGTCGGTCAGCCGGCCAGAGATCGGCGACCAGCGCCAGCGTCGCGGGCACGAGCCCACCACCGCCAACACCCTGGAGAAACCGACCGGTTACCACGAGAGACAGGTCGTAGGCGCCGGCCGTGATCAGCGAGCCGACCGCGAACAGCAGCAGCGCCCCGACGAGCACCGGCGTACGCCCGACGACATCCGCGATCCGGCCGATCAACGGCAGTACCGCGATATACCCGAGCAGGAACCCGGAGATGATCGGCGCCGCCCGCTGCAGCTCGTCCGCCGACAGCCCAACGCCGGACATCATGTTCGGCAGCGCCAGCACCACGACATAGGTGTCCGCCGCAGCGAACGCCACCGCAACCGACGCCAGTGTCAGCTGAGTCCGTGACCGCATCACGGCTTGGTGATCTCGACCTTCTCGCCGTACTTGTCCAGGGTGATGTCGTAGGTGCTGGTGGCGCCGGCGTAGAACGGCCCGGTGATGGTGGCCGACACCAGCTGCTTGGAGTCCTTGTCGATCTTGAAGGAGCTCGGGAAGTCCTGGTCGGCCGGCGCCTTCGGGAAGATGCCCTGCAGGCTCTTGCCCGGGATGGAGCCGGTGACCTCGGTGAGGACCTTCGCGCCCTGTCGCGTCTCGCCCTTGATCTGCGGGTCCTTGATCGTCGGCAGCACCGACGTCAGCCCCTTCGTCGGATCGAGCAGCACCGCCGGGTCGGGGGCGCCGAGGCTGGCCAGCTGGGACGGCGGGAGCTCGATGAAGCTCGGCGTGAACGACAGCTTCGCGTACACCTTGCTGCCGACCGCCACCACCTCGGCGTCGATCGGCGACCCGCCGGACTTCACCGTCAGCTTGCCCTTGAAGGCCGGCGCGTGCGTCGCGACGCCGTCACCGCTGGCGAGCGTCTGCCCACTGTCGGGCAGGTCGCGCCCGGTCAGCACGATGTGCACGCTCTCCGCGCTGTCGATCGTCTTCTTGGCGTCGGTCAGCAGCGCGACCGGGTCCCCGCCGGACTGGCTTCCGCCGCCGGAGTCCTTCTTGTCGCTGCAGCCCGCCACCGCCAGCACCACGACCGCGCAGAGCGCGAGCATCCTCTTCACAACTGTCAGCCTGCCAGATCAGAAGCGCACGCAGCGATCGGCTGCGCGACCGGTACGCCGGACCCGTCCCGCCGCGGGTCGACCGGTGGCAGGTCCACCGGGGCACCGCTGCTCGCACTGGCCTTGACCGGCGCCGTACCGATGAAGCCGAGCAGCAGCCCGTCCTCACCCTTCAGCAACCGCTGGCAGCGCACGCCACCGGTCGCGCGGCCCTTGCCCGGGTACTCGCTGAACGGCGTCACCTTCACCGCGCCGACCTCGGTCCCCGGCAGCGCCGTCGTGGAGCCCGCGATCGTCACGACCTGCGACTCGCGGTTGCCGTCGACGGCACCGAAGAACACCACCTTCGCCTTGGCCGCGAGCCGGACACCGGCCATACCGCCCGCGGTCCGGCCCTGCGGCCGTACGGCGGACGCGGGGAAGTGCAGCAGTTGCGCGTCAGAGGTGATGAAGCACAGCTCTTCCTCGCCCGTCGTCAGCTCGACCGCACCAATGACCTCGTCACCGTCCTTCAGGCCGATGATCTCCCACGAGTCCCGGTTGCTCAGGTGATCCGGTACGACGCGCTTCACCACGCCGGCCGTCGTCCCCAGCGCCATACCGACGGACTCCGGGTCCATCGTCGTCAGCGCCAGCGCCTTCTCACCCGGCTCCAGCGACACGAACTCCGCGACCGGCGCGCCACCCTGAAGGTTCGGCGCGCTCGCCGTCGTCGGTACGGCGGGCAGATCGAGCGACTCGAGCCGGATCAGCCGGCCGGCACTCGTCACGAGTCCGTACTGCCCGCGGGCAGTGCTCTTCACCGCGGACACGATCGCGTCGTGCTTGGCGCGCGACTCGGTGGCGCCGAACGGCTCGACCCCGTTGGTGCGCGCGAGCAGCCCGGTCGAGCTCATCAGGATCCAGCACGGGTCGTCGCTGACCTCGAGCGGTACGGCGGCCGTCTTGGTGGCACCGGACGACTCCAGCAGCACCGTCCGGCGCGGTGTCCCGTACGTCTTCGCGACCTCGGCGAGCTCGTCGGAGACCGTCTTCCGGAGCAGCTTCGGGTCCTCGATGATCGCGGTCAGCGCCTCGATCTCGCGCTCCAGCTCACCCTTCTCGGTCTCCAGTTCGAGCTTCGAGAACTTCGTCAGCCGCCGCAGCGGCATGTCCAGGATGTAGTTCGCCTGGATCTCGGACAGGTCGTAGATCTCGATCAGCCGGGACCGGGCCGCGGCGGCGTCGTCACTGCTCCGGATGACCTGGATGACCTCGTCGATGTCCAGGATCGCGATCAGCAGACCCTCGACGATGTGCAGCCGGTCCTGCGCCTTCTTCCGGCGGAACTCGCTGCGCCGGCGCGTGACGTCGTACCGGTGCTCCAGGTAGACCTCGAGGAGCGGCTTCAGCCCGAGCGTGCGGGGCTGGCCCTCGACCAGGCAGACGTTGTTGACGTGGAACGCGTCCTCGAGCGGGGTCAGCTTGTACAGCTGCTCGAGCAGTGCCTCGGGGACGAAGCCGTTCTTGACCTCGATCACCAGCTGGGTGCCGTGGGTGCGGTCGGTGAGGTCCTTGACGTCCGCGATGCCCTGCAGCTTCTTGCTCTGCACCAGGGTCTTGATCTTCTCGATCACCTTCTCCGGACCGACGGAGTACGGCAGCTCGGTGACCACGATGCCCTTGCGCCGCGGGGTGACGTTCTCGATCCGGGCGGTGGCGCGCATCTTGAAGCTGCCGCGGCCGGTCGCGTAGGCGTCCTTGATGCCGTCGAGCCCGACGACCTTGCCGCCGGTCGGCAGGTCCGGACCGGGGACGAACCGCATCAGGTCGTCGAGGTCGGCGGTCGGCGTCTTGATCAGGTGCCGGAGCGCCTGGATGACCTCGACCAGGTTGTGCGGCGCCATGTTGGTCGCCATCCCGACCGCGATCCCGGCGGCGCCGTTGACCAGCAGGTTCGGGAAGGCGGCCGGCAGCACGCCCGGCTCCTCCTCCTGGCCGTCGTAGTTCGGCCGGAAGTCGACGACGTTCTCGTCCAGGCCGTTGGTCATCGCCATCGCGGACGGCGCCATCCGGCACTCGGTGTTGTGGTTGACGAACCCACCGGCGAGGAACGAGTGGTCGTCGCTGTCCACACGGATCGAGTACACGGCCTCGGGCTCGCAGTCCTCGACCTCGGCGACCTCGACGAAGCGGTACCCGGAGTCCATGATCGGCGCGACCACGCGGAGGATCTCAGGGTCCTTGAACTTGCTGACCAGCAGGCTGCGGTCGGTCTGCCAGCGCTCGAAGCGGTCGAAGTTGTGGTTGAGCAGCCAGCTCTTGCCAGTGCCCCGCCCGGCACCGAGGGACTCGCGCACGAAGTCCGCGACGTACGGAGCATGATCCTGGGTCAGCCGATGCGTGTACCGCGGCGCCCTGTGCAGCAGCTCCTGGAGCTTGTGCCGCTTGGCGGCGAGGAAACCGACCCGCTCGCTGAACGCGTGAATGTTGTGTCGGCCGGAGATCACCAACCGGTACTCGCCGCGCGAGTAGTGAGTCAAGTTGCTGTGCACGCCGAACTCGAGCAGGAGCTCCTGTAGTTCGCCCGCCAAGGTCTGGCTGTACGTCGAGTACTGGATCGTGACCGAGGCATCGCCTGCTCGGCGCACTCCACCGTCACCTTCGTAGAGTGCCATCAGGAACGCGCGCTTGAGGCCGACCGTGCCGTTCCAGACTGCTTCTGGAACGTGCTTCTCAGCGGCCTTGAATCCGATCAGTTTCGCGAGCGGGCTCTCCCGGAACGCCGTCAGGTTCTGGATGTCGAGCTCGTGGATGGTGCGCCCCGAGCTGCGGGTTTTCCGCGAGTACACGTACCGCGGGCCGCCGACGATGGCGTCGTACGCGGCGAGAACGTACTCGAAGTACTCGTGGTCGGTGTTGTTGAACCCGGCCCGTTCGGCTGAGGCGAAACCTTCCGACACCCAGGCGCCGAACAGCGTCCCGAGCATCATCTCGTGAGCCATCGGGACGTCCGTCGTCCACGCGTTGCGCGCGAGACAGACCACCGTGCCGGGCTTCACCTCGTCCAGCCGCAGCCACTGGAACATGGGCACGCCCAGGACCGGCACCAGGCACAGCACCGGGTGATTGTGACTTCCGCGCAGCGCATGGCCGCTCTTCGTCACCAGCTTCTTCACCGGATGTACGCCGGAATTGAACAGCTTGGTGGCGCGGACCGGCTTGCCATCCTTGTCGAGCACCTCGAGGTCCACGAAGGCCTCGGAGTTGTCCGGCAGGTTCATCAGGTCGGCGATCCTGGGGGAGCTGCCGTCCGCCAGTCGAACCCGGGTGTCACCGGTCAGGCAGTACCGCATCGCGGCCGGGCCGTCGTCGAGCGAGCCGAAGTTCCCGTGGCCGTCGATCAGCGGGACCCGCATCGACCACGGCTGCGCGGTCCGGACCAGGGCGTCGTAGATCGCGCCGTCGCCGTGCGGGTGGTACTTACCCATGACCTCACCGACGACGCGGGCCGACTTCACGTGGCCGCGGTCGGGGCGGATGTTGTTCTCCGCCATCGAGAACAGGATCCGCCGCTGCACCGGCTTCAGTCCGTCCCGCGCGTCCGGGAGCGCCCGGGAGTAGATCACCGAGTACGCGTACTCCAGGTAGCTGGTGCGCATCTCGTCGGAGACGTCGACGTCGAGGATGTGCTCCTCGAAGTCCTCGGGTTCGGCAGTACTGGTGCGGCGTGCCATGCGGTTCTACGAACTCCTCGATCAAGCGGTACGACGCCTCGACGGTCCGGCGCCGCCCCTATTGTCCCTGGTCCAGAGCGTTTTGCCCGGTCACGACCCGCAGGATGTACGTCGTCGGGGCCAGAGCGGACCCTACCGCCAGCGTCAGACAAAGTCCGCAGATCCCCAGCAGCACGCCCCACGGAACGGTCAGCGGTACGTCGGCCACGCCCGCGGTCATCGCGTGCCGGATCAGGATCCCGACCGTGACCGTGATCGCGGTCCCGAGACTCAGCGCGACCGCCCCGACCAGCGACGACTCCCAGAGCACCATCCGCCGGATCTGCGCCGGTGTCGCCCCGAGTAGCCGCGAGGTGACGAATTCGTGCCGACGCTGCAGACTGCCCATCAGCAGCGTGTTGGCGATCGCGATGGCGCTGTAGAGCGCAGCGGGCCCGAGCAACAGGATCAGTCCGAACTGGTTCCCCTTCCGCACGCCGTCCGCCTGGTCGGCCTCCCAGTCCGAGGCGAGCTGCGCGTGCGGCAGGCGACGTACGAGTTGGTCCGCGCTGACGCCCTCGGCGGGGAGGACGAACTGTCGCTCGGGCTGCGCCTGCGGCGCGTGCTGCCGGGCGAGGTCGAGGGGGAGGAGCAGCGACGGGTTCACCCCGAAGGCATCCTTGACGATCGCGACCACCCGGAGCTTGGCCTGGACCCGGTCGGTGAACGTCACCGGGATCTCGGCGCCGACCTTGTACCCCTCGAGACTGGCCAGCTCCTTGCTCACCGCGACCCCGTTCCCGGAGAGCTTCGTGAGATCGCCGGACAGAGCGCTGAGGTCCCGGGTCCGGGAGGCGATCGCGGGATCGATTCCTTCGGCGTCCTCAAGCTCGGCGTCGTCGCGGTCGACCCGTACCAGCTTCACCGGCACGCCGGCGTCGACGGCCGCGATGGCGGGATCCGACAGCGCAGCGGAATCGGTGACCACGACGGGCGCCCGGACGGCGTCCCGGATGGTCGCGGCCGCGCTGTCGGCGGCGAAGCTGAGACTCAGCACCATCGAGCCCGCGATTGCCGAGATGGCGAGGATCGGCGCGGCCAGCGACGCACTCCGGCGTGGTGCCGCGACCACGTTGCTGCGCGCGAGTCGCCCGGACACTCGCGTCCACGCGACCAGCGGGACGGCCCACAGCCGGCCGAGCAACGGAACGATCAGCGGCGCGAGCAAGGTCAGCGCGACCACCATCAGCATCGGCGTGAACATCGCCAGCGGTACGACGCCGTCGCCGCTCGACGGCCGGATCAGCGCCAGCATCACGATCGACCCGGCCAGGAACAGCAGCCCGAACACGATCCGCACCGGACCGATCCGTGGCGGCTCGAGCGCCGCCTCCCGGAGCGCGTCGACGGGCCCGACCCGTCCGGCTCGGCGAGCGGCCGATCGCGCCCCGAGCAGCGCGACGACCAGGCCGACCGCGACCGCGATCGACAACGGGATCCACGGCGCGGCCGGCTCCAGCTTCACCGGCGCGAGGTCGGTGTACGACGCCTTGCGCAGCAGCAGCGGCGTGGCCAATTGGGCCAGCAACGCACCGGACAGTGCGGCGGCGAGTGCGACGACGACCGCCTCGCCGAGGATCATCCGGCGAATCTGGCGTGGGGTCGCGCCGATCAGCCGGAGCAATCCGATGTCCCGCCGCCGGGACGCGACGGCGAACGCGAAGGTGCTGGCGATCACGAAGATCGTGATGAACCCGCAGATCGTGCCGACCAGACTCAGCACCACCTGCAGACCCGACGCGTCCGCGTCCGTCAGGGGAACCCGGACCTTGCGTGGGCCGTCACCGTCGCCGCCGAGCGTGGTCACCACGATGCTCGCGAGCGCCGGACCGCGGTACGCGATGGTCGACGCGGTCGCATTGGCCGCCAGTCCGAGCAGGAACACCCCGACGAACAGTGCGACGAACGATCCGGCGTACAGCGATCGGTGGCTCCTGATCGTCTGCCGGCTGAGGAAGAACATCAGCGCTCCAGGTCGCTCATCGCGGCGGCGATCTGCGCCGGCGTGGCCCGGTCGAGGTGGCCGGCGAGCAGGCCGTCGGACAGGAACAGCACGCGCTCGGCGTAAGCCGCCGCCACCGGGTCGTGGGTGACCATCACGACGGTCTGGCCGGCGCGGTCGGTTGCCTCCCGCAACAACCCGAGGATCTGCCGGCTGGTCCCGCTGTCCAGTGCACCGGTCGGCTCGTCGGCGAAGAACACGGACGGCTGGGTGATCAGCGCCCGCGCGATCGCGACCCGCTGCTGCTGCCCACCGGACAACTCCGCGGGCCGCCGCTTCGCCTTCCCGTCGAGTCCCACCTGGTCGAGCACCCGCAGTACGTCGTTCCGGCTCGGGCGGCGACCGGTCAGCCGCAGCGGCAGGGCCACGTTGTCGTAGACGGTCAGCGACGGCAACAGGTTGTACGCCTGGAAGACGAACCCCATCTCGCCCCGGCGCAGCTTGGTGAGCTCCACCTCGTTCAGCCCACCGAGCGGGACCCCGTTGAGTACGACGGTGCCCTGGGACGGGTGGTCGAGTCCGGCGGCGCACTGCAGCAGCGTCGACTTGCCGGAGCCGGACGGGCCCATCACCGCGGTGAACGAGGCGCGCGCGAAGCCGTACGTGACGCCGCGCAGCGCGTCCACCGATCCGGCCTTGGAACGGTAGGTCTTGGTGATCCCGTCGAGCAGCAGCGCCGGCGCCTCGAGCGGCGCGACGGGCGGGTACGAAGGCGCGGTAGCGGTCATGGAACCAGCGAATCGCGAAGCACGCTCCCGATCCCTGGCTCACGGGAGAGAGCTGAAGTAGCGCGCACGCTACCGCTCGAGAGGCAATCCTCGACCTAGGGTTGAGGATTGTGGAGAGACCCATGACCGTATTAATGGCCGCGCCTTCGGCGCCGGCGCGGTCATGGGGCTGTGACTCCCGGCCTTCCCTCGTCGCTCCAGTCGCTTCGCTCCCTGCGCTCC
>NZ_JBSHBJ010000041.1:0-24646 GCF_053611945.1 Kribbella sp. NPDC054772
CGGCCGCGTCCGATGTGTATACGCCCCCCCCTCAAACGAGGGGGTGCGCACCCAGAAATCGAGGGGCCCGGCCGCACTTTCAGGGGCCGGCCCCTCAAACGCGCGGCGGGTGCCGGGCTGGCGGACGTGCGGCGGGCGACAGGCTGTCGGTCGGGTGGCGGGTGGCCCGGCGTCGGACGTGCGGCGGGTGGTTTTGGGCGGGCGTGAACGCGACCCGCGCCGCTAGTCCGGGAGCATGGGCATTTCGAGGGCTGGTCGCTTGCCCAGGAGGATGCCTCGGGTGATGGCGTTGGTGCCGAATTTGTCCTTGACCTGGTCCAGGGCCGAGTCGAGTTCGTTGTTGGCGGCCTTGTCGAAGGGGAGGGCGAGTTGGAGTGCGGCCTCGTTCTCGAGGTTGCCGACCGAGATGCCGATCATGGTCAGACCCTGCGTGGTGATCAGCGGCTGCGCCGCGCGGAGCAGGGCGCGGGCGGTGAGCAGGATCGCGCTCGTCTGATCCGTTGCTTGGGGCAACGTATGAGAGCGCGTCGCGCGGGTGAAGTCGTCGAAGCGCAGGCGGAGGGTGACAGTGCGCCCGGAACGACCGGCCGAACGCATCCGCCGGGTGACCCGGTCGACCAGCCCGGCCAGCACCGCATCGAGGGTCGCCGGTGATTTGGGTGAGCGGCCGAGAGCGCGTTGCGAGCCGATCGAGCGTCGCCGGCGCCCGACCTCGATCGGGCGCGGGTCGCGGTTGTGGGCGAGGGCGTGCAGATGGCGGCCGGACGCCCGCCCGAGCATCGCGACCAGCGCCGCCTCCGGCAGCATCGCGACGTCGCCGACCTTCGTCAGCCCGCGAGTGCGCAGCTTCTCCGCGGTCACCTCGCCGACGCCCCACAACCGCGAAACGTCCAACGGGTGCAGGAATTCGAACTCCCGATCCGGCGCGACCTCCAGCAGCCCGTTCGGCTTCGCGACCCCGCTCGCGACTTTCGCGAGGAACTTCGTCCGCGCCACCCCGACGGTGATCGGCAGCCCGACCTTCGACAGCACCTCGGCCCGCAGGCGTTGCGCGATCTCCAACGGAGTACCGCGGATCTTTCGGAGGCCGCCGACGTCCAGGAACGCTTCGTCGATCGACAATCCCTCGACGAGTGGCGTGGTGTCCTCGAAGACCTGGAACACCGCCTTGCTGGCCTCGGAGTACGCCGACATGCGTGGCTCGACGATGATCGCGCCGGGGCACCGCCGCAACGCCTGCCCACCGTTCATCGCCGTCCGGACGCCGAACGCCTTGGCCTCGTAGCTGCAGGCCAGCACCACCCCGGCGCCGACGATGACCGGCCGGCCGCGCAGGCGTGGGTCGTCGCGCTGCTCGACCGACGCGTAGAACGCGTCCAGATCGGCATGCAGGATGGTTGCCCCGCCGGAGACCGACACGAACACATGTTCGCATAAGCTCCCGACAAATCAGAGGCCAGCAACTGAGATAGGGAGAATTCCGGAGGCGGTGTCTGTCGTTGTCAGGAGAGAATGCAGCCCATGGACCTGACGGCGTACCGCGACCTGTGGAAGACCCACGGCGTGATCTCCCTGCTCGCCTCGGCCTTGGTGGCGCGGATGCCGGTGCTGGCGACGATGGTCCCGTTGTCCTTCCTTGCCAAGGACGCCGGCGGCAGCTTCGGCTGGGCCGGCGTGGTCGCCGGCGCCTACTCGGTCGGTACGGCGGTCGCCAGCGTGGTCTGGTCACGGATGGCCGATCGCAGAGGCGCGCGCAAGGTTGTCATCGCGACGGGCATGGCCTGGGGCCTGTGGATGGCGGTCCTCGCCGTCCTGCCGTACAGCTGGTTTCGTGTGCTGCCGATCGCGGCCGCACTGGCCGGTGTCTTCGTAGCGCCCGTCACCTCGGCACTCCGCGCCAACTGGCCCCGCATCGTGCACGGCTCCCGACTGCGGGCCGTCTACTCACTGGACGCCACCGCGCAGGAGCTCCTGTTCGTCTTCGGTCCCATGCTCGGCGCCCTGATGGTCAGCTTCGCCAGCCCGCGGGCAGGCCTGCTGGCGTGTGCGGTGACAGCGGCCGCGGCGATCTGGTGGTTCGGTCTGAACCAGCAGGCCGGCGTACCGCACGACGACAGCTCAGGCCCGCGTCCGACCGCCTGGCAGCTCGTCTTCCATCCGCACCGTACGGCGATCCTCGTCGCGTGGGCCTGCCTGGTGATGGGCTTCGCGTCGATGTCGCTCGGCATGGTGGCCGTCGCCGACGAGCACGGGAACCGTCTGATCGCCGGCGTACTGGAAACGGTGGCCGCGGTCGGCAGTGTGACCGGCGGTGTCATCGGTGGCGCGTTGCCGGGCAATCACACCTCGGCCGTGTGGCGTCGGATGCTGGTGTTCGCCGGACTGGTCACGGCCTGCATCTTCGCCGCGTCCTCGGTGGTCGCGCTGGCGATCGGGATGTTCGCTGCCGGATGCATGATCGCCCCGACCGTCGCCGCGCTCTACGAACGCATCGGCGCACTCACCCCGACCTCCGCCCACACCGAGATCTTCGGCTGGACGCAGAGCGGCGGGATGGTCGGTTCAGCGGTGGGCTCGGCAGTCGCCGGTGCGGCGGTGGAGGCCGGTGGCGTGCGTTACGCGTGGGTCCTGACCGCAGGCCTCGCCGTACTCGCGACCCTGTCCCTGCTGCGGGTCCCGCCCCACCGGCCGCTCGAGACAAGTGCCGTCGAGGGTACGGCGGTCGCGGCGTAGCGGACGCTGTAGTTCGCCTCCAGGACGCCGCCGTCGTGGGCGCACATCGAGATCAGTCGCAGCGGCCGGCGATCGAGCAGCATGCCGCGCCCGGCGGCGATCGGGTGGATGAGCAGCGAGAACTCGTCGATCAGGCGCCAGCGCAGCAGCGAGCGAACGAGCGTCAGGCTGCCGAAGACGTGCAGGTCCTCACCGGGCACCGACTTCCACGCGGTGAGCACCCGGCGGGTGTCGCCCTGCAGGAGTTCGGTGCCGGGTCGGGCAACCACGGGACGGGAGCTGATCACGATGTTCCGGGTGTGCTCGAGTCCGGCGAGCGAACCGGCGTACCGCTCGAAGGTCCGGCGGCCGAAGAGCACGGTCCGGGTTCCGGCTGTCAGCAGGCCGAGCGCCGGGCGCGCGTCGGTCAGCCACTGCTCGGGCCGCTCGACGATCCCGTCCTCGGACATGCACAGCTTGGCGACGATGTTCCGCATACCAAGCCAGATGCAGTGTGCGGGCGGAAGGTTTCAGGACTTTCGGCGGCCGCGGTGCAGCTCGGTCTCGAGCGCGTCGAGGCGGTTGATCCAGAACTTTCGGTACCGGTCCAGCCAGGTGTCGATCTCGCGCAGCGGGCCCGGGTCGACGGCGTACAGCCGCCGGGTGCCGTCGATGGTCACGGTCGCGAACCCGTTGTCGCGCAGGACCCGCAGATGCTGGGACACCGCCGGCTGGCTGATGCCGAACTCGGCGCCGATCGTGCCGGCGATGCTGCCGGCCGGCAGCTCGCCGTCGGCGAGCAGCTCCAGGATCCGGCGCCGGACCGGATCGCCGAGAATGTCGAACGCGTGCACCTGGCGATTGTTTCAGTGATGACTTATATGAACAAGTGGCCGAACGGTTTCCGGTCGCCCGGCGCTCCGGCCCAGGACCTTCCGGCGGTGGTGACGATCCACAGGACGGTCGGCCCGGGTGCTGGTCAGCCGGTAGGCAACGGTCAGGTCACGGCTAGAATGCTCGATGAGACTACGCCTGGTGCAACGCCGCACGGCGTACCGCAACCAGTGGTTTGAGGAGAAACACTGTGGGACGCGTCGTACACAAGTACGGCGGTTCTTCGGTCGCCGACGCCGATTGCATCAAGCGCGTGGCCCAACGGATCGTCGCGACGAAGAAGGCCGGGAACGACGTGGTGGTGGTCATCTCCGCCATGGGTGACACCACCGACGAACTGATGGACCTGGCCCAGCAGGTCTCACCGCTGCCCCCACCGCGGGAGCTCGACATGCTGCTCACCTCGGGTGAGCGGATCTCGGCCGCGCTGCTGGCGATGGCGATCGCGAACCTGGGTTACGAGGCACGCAGCTTCACCGGCTCGCAGGCCGGCGTGATCACCACGTCCGCGCACGGCAACGCGCGGATCATCGACATCACGCCGGGCCGGATCGAGGAAGCGCTCGGTGAGGGCCACGTCGCGATCGTGGCCGGTTTCCAGGGCGTCGCCCAGGACACCAAGGACGTCACCACGATGGGCCGGGGCGCCTCGGACACCACCGCGGTGGCGCTGGCCGCCGCGCTCGAGGCGGACTACTGCGAGATCTACACCGACGTGGACGGCATCTTCACCGCGGACCCGCGGATCGTGCCGGCCGCGAAGCACATCCCGAAGATCTCCTACGAGGAGATGCTCGAGATGGCCGCCTGCGGCGCCAAGGTGCTGCACCTGCGCTGCGTGGAGTACGCGCGGCGCTACAACGTCCCCGTCCATGTGCGCTCGTCCTTCTCGCAGAAGGAAGGCACCTGGGTCGTCGATGCGGAGGAACTGAATCAGATGGAACAGGCGATCATCTCCGGAGTGGTCCAGGACCGCAACGAGGCCAAGATCACCGTCGTCGGTGTGCCGGACAAGCCGGGTGAGGCGGCCCGGATCTTCGAGACCGTCGCCGGCGCCGAGACCAACATCGACATGATCGTGCAGAACGTCTCGGCGGTCGCCACCAACCGCACCGACATCTCGTTCACGCTGCCCCGCGTCGACGGCGCCCGGGCGATGTCCGCCCTGGCCCGGATGAAGGACGAGGTCGGCTACGAGCAGTTGCTGTACGACGACCAGATCGGCAAGGTCTCGGTGGTCGGAGTCGGAATGCGCTCGCACCCGGGCGTTTCCGCGAAGTTCTTCTCGGCGCTGGCCGACGCCGGCGTGAACATCGAGATGATCTCCACGTCGGAGATCCGGATCTCGGTGGTCGTGGACGAGAACCTGGTGGATGCTGCCGTGACCGCGGCGCACACCGCATTCGATCTGGACGACGAGCACACCCAGGCTGTCGTGTACGGAGGAACTGGACGGTGACCCTTGTGAGCGCTGTGGAGAACACGATCGACGACCGGGCGGGTCTGCCCTCGCTGGCGGTGGTCGGGGCAACCGGCGCCGTCGGCTCGGTGATGCTGACCCTGCTCTCGACCAGGCAGAACGTCTGGGGAGAGATCCGGTTGATCGCCTCCGAGCGCTCCGCGGGTAAACAGTTGTCGGTCCGCGGCGAGGACGTCGAGGTCGTCGCGATCAGCGAGGACGCCTTCGACGGCATCGACGTGGCGATGTTCGACGTACCGGACGAGGTGTCCGCGCACTGGGCGCCGATCGCGGCCGCCAAGGGTGCCGTCGTGGTGGACAACTCCGGCGCGTTCCGGATGGACCCGGACGTCCCGCTGGTGGTCCCGGAGGTGAACGCCGAGGCGGCCCGGAACCGGCCGAAAGGCATCATCTCGAACCCGAACTGCACGACGCTGTCGATGATCGTCGCGATGGGCGCGCTGCACCACCGTTACGAGCTCGAGCAGCTCGTGGTGGCGTCGTACCAGGCCGCGTCGGGTGCCGGGCAGTCCGGGATCGACGCGCTGTACGACCAGCTCACCAAGGTGGCCGGCAATCGCGAGCTGGGCAGCTCGCCGGGTGATGTCCGCCGGGTGGTGGGTAACGACCTCGGCCCGTTCCCGGCTCCGCTGGCGCTGAACGTCGTACCGTGGGCCGGCTCGTTGAAGGACGACGGTTGGTCGTCCGAGGAGCTGAAGGTCCGCAACGAGTCCCGCAAGATCCTCGGGCTGCCGGATCTGAAGGTGTCCGCGACCTGCGTGCGGGTTCCGGTCGTGACCACTCACTCCCTGTCGGTGCACGCCCGGTTCGTCCAGGAGGTCGACGCCGACGGTGCCCGTGAGGTACTGCGGGACGCGCCCGGCGTACTGCTGTTCGACAACCCGGCCGAGGGCGAGTTCCCGACGCCGGCCGATGTGGTCGGCACCGACCCGACCTGGGTCGGCCGGATCCGGAAGTCGCTCGACGACCCGAACTCGCTGGAGCTGTTCGTGTGCGGCGACAACCTGCGCAAGGGCGCGGCGCTGAACACGGCGCAGATCGCGGAGGTCGTCGCCAAGGAGTTCACACCGGCCGTTTCCTGATAAGAACGTCGAGGGGCCCGCACATCAACGTGTGCGGGCCCTCAGTGTGTTCTAGAGCCAGTTCTCCCGTGCCGCGTGGAGGGCCAGCTGGAAGCGGGTGCTGGCGCCTGTGCGGTTCATCAGGCGCTCCAGGTAGCGGAAGAACGTCCGGCGGCTGATGCCGAGCGTACGGGCGATGGTGTCGTCCGCGGCGCCGGTCGCCAGCAGGGCCAGCAGGCGGCGCTCGATCGGCTCCAGTCGGTCGTCCTCCGTCCCCACCGACGCGTGCAGCGGCAGCGCGTTGCGCCAGCAGAGCTCGAACATCCCGATCAGCGCGGACAGCAGGCTGCTCGGCCGGATGATCAGCAGCGACCGGTTCACGTCGGTGTCGCGGGCCGACATCGAGACGAACGCGATCGAGCCGTCGATGATCGTCAGCTTCGCCGGTACGTCGGGCAGCACCCGCGCCTGCTCACCCGCCTCCACGCAGGGCAGGATGTTCTCGGTCAGATACCCTGGCACCTCGACCGACTCCGGTGAGTACACGATCCGGTAGGAGACGCCACGCTTCAGGTGGTCGATCTCCTCCTGGTTCGGGCCCCCGATGTAGTACGGCGGGGAGTCGATCGCCAGGATCTCGCGCTGCACGCCGCCCTTGATCTGGTGGATCCGCTCGACGATCGCGCTGCCGGTGACCACCTCGATCAGGTGCGCGGTCGACTCGTTGTGCACAGTCCGGCGGAACTCGTCGTACGCGTTCAGGACCTCGATCCGGGCCTGTTTCAGCTCGGACTCGCGACGTAGCGTCATCGCCTCCAGGCCGGCGTCCGGCGGGACCGGGAGAAAACGCGAGTGGTCCGATCCCGACCGCCGGGCCAGACCGGCCTGCACCAGTCCGCCGAGCGCGGCGTCGATCGGATGCTCCCGGTCGGGGACCGCCTCGTCCAGTTCGGTGATCGACGACGGGCCGGTCCGCAGCAGATGCTGGTAGATCCTGACCTCGTCGTCGTTGAGTCCGAGCACCTTCAAATGATCGGCACGCTCCGTGTCCGTTCCGCTCACGACTCCCCGTCCCTTCCGAGTGCTGTCACCGTCCGCTACCGCCCTTCCAAGGTTAAAGGGGCCGATCCAGTGGGGTCGGCACCGTCCGTGTCGGCGCATATGCGTGCAGCGATATTTGTTGTCCTGTCAGCATTCTTGTGCCGTGTCACCATCTGGCCACCCATTTTTCGCGCTCCTGCGCGAGAATTGAGGTCCAGCAGCCCGGCGACGGACCACCTGAGCGCCGCCGGGCTGCTGTTCCAATTCTGGCGTGTGTTCACTGTCCCGTCAGCGGACCCTGTTTCGGTTGGGTCTCGATCCCGGCGCATCGGTGCCCTCGCACTTCCGTGCCATCACCGGCTGTGCCGAAGGGTGTACAAACTGTGGCATCTCTCCAATCGTGAGGCCGATGAGGAGGACGCCCGATGCGACCGGTTCCGCCGTGTGCCGCCACCGTTCGCGCGGGTGCCGTCCCCAGTGCCAGGGTGTCCTTGCAGGGAGCCCGTGACGCACTGTCCTCCACCGGTCTCCGGTCCGCCCCCACACCTGCTGCGCGCACCTGCCGGCGTCCGCAGCATCTCTGGGGACGGACGAGGGGGCTTGGCGCCCGCCAGGTCCCAGGCGCGATGACCGCCGCCCTGGTCATCGTGCCCGTTGATCCGGCACGGAGCGTGTTCGGCACCGCCCAGCGCGGACACGCCGCCGGATCGCAGGTGGAACCCCGGGAGATGCCGAGCGGTGTTCCATGGATGGTGAGGCTGTCCATGGGAAGCGTGGATGTGATGTTGCGTGTCACGTCCACCGCCCGGCTCACACCGGCCAGGAAGCACCTCCTGGGGTCCCGCCGGTAACAGCGGTCACCCGTGACCACATCTGTCACGGCCCCGGTGTGGCACGTCACGCCAACCGCGGGGCGGCGCGTAGCGTCGTACCCATGAATTGACAGCGATTTGACCTTGCTCACTGTTGTTCACTGCCGGGCGCGGCGAGCATGGAACAGGCGCCGTTTGCGTGCGCTGGAAGGCGTTTTGGCCGTCGTCGGCTGTCAAATGTATATTCCGGATAACGATCGGCGAAGGACGACTCGGGTGTTGTGGACGCAGTGGCGTACGACGTTTGGTAGCCGTCCGTACGTCGTTGCTCACTAAGGAGGACCGCTGTGTCGTCGGCGTGCGGATCGATCCGCTACTCTGCTTCCCGGTCTGCGTGGCGTGCCGCCGTACCCCTGGCGGCAACAGCCGAAACCCAGGTGATCGGCCATCGTGGATCCAACTTCCGGCAGAGAGAGGCGTCGCCTGAATGAACGCGACTAGCGTCGACGAGGAGTTCAACCCGTCGGTGCACGTGTACGAACCCCACAAGGTCGGACTGCCGGCACTGCGCCCGTACTTCAAGGCGCTGTGGCAGCGACGGGAGTTCGCGGCGGAGATGTCCCGGACGAACATCCGGGGCGCCCACACGAACACCTTCTTCGGCCAGGTGTGGCTGGTGCTGAACCCGCTGCTGCTCGCCCTGGTCTACTACCTGCTGACCGACATCATCGCCGGTGGTGGTGCCAAGGTCGATGCAGGGCTGCGGTTCGCTCACATGTGCGGCGGCTTGTTCGCCTTCTACTACTTCTCCGGTGCGATGACGGCCGGTGCGGCCAGCGTCGTCGGCGGCGGCAAGTTGCTGCTGAACCAGTCGTTCCCGCGGATGTTGCTGCCGTTGTCGGCGGTCCGGACCGCGTTCTTCCGGTTCCTGCCGACCCTGGTGGTGTACTTCATCATCCACCTGCTGATGAAGCAGAAGCTGCACTGGCAGATGCTGCTGGCGCCGGCCTTCCTGATCATGCTGACGGTCTTCGCCGCCGGTATGGGGATGATCTTCGCGGCCCTGCAGGTCTACTTCCGCGACACCGCGAGCTTCCTGCCGTACTTCGTGCGCATCTGGCTCTACATGTCCCCGGTGCTGTGGTTCGCCGAGCAGGCGCCGCCGAAGTTCAAGGGCTTCATCCAGTACAACCCGTTGTACTCGCTGCTCGGCGGCTGGACCGACCTGCTGGTCAAGGGCCACATCCCGAACATGAAGCTGTGGATCGGTGGCGGGTTCTGGGCGCTGCTGGCGTTCGGGGTCGGCGCGTTGTTCTTCATGTCGAGGGAGCGTGATTTCGTTGTCCGTCTCTGAGACCGAGAAGAAGCCGATGCAGAAGACGCAGTCCAATGTTCCGGCGGTCAAGGTGCAGGACGTGTCGATCACGTACCGCACGACGTTCGAGCGGGTGCCGACCTTCAAGAGCGCGATCGTCCGGCTCGGCCGCGGCGAGCGTGCGGTCCGCGAGGTCAAGGCCGTCCAGAACGTCTCCTTCGACGTCAACCACGGCACCACGATCGGCATCATCGGCGCGAACGGTGCGGGCAAGTCGACGCTGATGCGTTCGATCGCCGGCATCCTGCCGCCGACGTCCGGCCGGATCGAGGTACACGGCCGGGTCTCCACGCTGCTGTCGCTGGGCGTCGGTTTCAACGCGGCTTTGTCCGGCAAGGAGAACGTCGTCCTCGGTGGTCTGGCGGCCGGTCTGAGCCGCAAGGAGATCGAGGCGCGGTACGAGGAGATCGCCGAGTTCGCCGAGCTCGGTGACTTCATGGAGATGCCGATGCGGACGTACTCGTCCGGCATGTTCAGCCGGCTCGCGTTCTCGGTCGCGGTGCACATGGACCCGGACATCCTGATGATCGACGAGGCGCTGTCCGCCGGTGATGCGTCGTTCAAGACCAAAGCCGCGGCGAAGATGTCCGAGCTGGTCACGAACAGCCGCACCATGTTCCTGGTCAGCCACGCGATGAGCAGCGTCCGCGAGATGTGCAACGACTGCATCTGGCTGCACAAGGGCAAGCTGATGATGCGTGGCGAGCCCAACGAGGTCATCCAGGCCTACACCAAGTTCCTGCAGGTCGGGGAAGAAGAAGCCGTCTCACTCGAGGATCTCTGACCGATGTCTCGCAGCACGGCGCCGGACGTGGGGATCATCACGACCGGTCACGACGTGGCCGATGCGCGCCTGCACAAGATCACCGCGGCCCTGCAGCACCGCGACCTCCGGGTCGAGCTGTGGGGCCTCGGTGATGCCGACGGCGGTCCGGCCGGCGCCACCGTGCACGCGGGCCCCCGCGGCAACCTGGTGCAGCGGCTGGCCCGTACTGCCGTCCTGCCGTGGCGGACCAAGGCCAAGGTCGTGATGACGGTCGACCCGGACATGATCCCGGTCACCCGCCTGGTCACGGCGATCCGGCGGCGCAAGCTCGTCGTCGACGTCCACGAGGACTACGAGCGGCTGCTCGCCGACCGTGCCTGGGCGCAGGGGCCGGCCGGGCTGCCGGCTCGGCTGATCGTGCGCGCCGGCTCGAAGCTGGCCGCGGGCGCCGACCTGACCGTGGTCGCCGACTCGCACCTCGCACCGCACCAGGCCAAGCACCGCCTGGTGGTGCAGAACCTTCCGGACCACGGCTTCCTGGCCCCGTCTCCGCCGACCGGCGCCCCGCGCGCCGTGTACGTCGGGGATCTGCGCACCAGCCGTGGTCTGTTCGACATGGTCGAGACCGTCGCCGCGGCACCGGACTGGTCACTCGACCTGGTCGGCCCGGTCGCGCAAGCGGACCGGGACCGGCTCGAGGCCCGGATCGTGGAGTCCGACCTGGACGGCCGGGTCCGGCTGCACGGGCGCCAGCCACCCGCCGACGCCTGGCGGATCGCGCACGGCGCCTGGGCGAGCCTCGCCATGCTTCAGCCCACCCCGGCGTTCGTGGAAGCGATGCCGTCCAAGATCTACGAGTACCTCGCCAGCGGCCTTCCCGTGCTGTCCACCCGGCTGCCCCGGCAGACCCGGGTGATCGAGGAGTCCGGTGGCGGAGTCCTGGTGGACTCGGTGGCGGAGGCGTCCGAGACCCTGCGGCGCTGGTCCGCGGATCCCGGGGAGCTGGAGAAACTGCGTGACCACGCGTTGCAGTGGGCGAGAGAGCACCTGTCCACCACAACGCCGTACGACGAACTGGCCGACGCGATTCTCAACCTGCTAAGAGGACCTGCATGACGACCGACCGCCCACATCTGTTGTACGTCGCCTGGGGCTTCCCGCCCTGCCGGGGCGGCGGTGTCTACCGGGCACTGGCCACGGCCAACCGGTTCGCCGCGCTCGGCTGGAAGGTGACCGTGCTGACGGCCGACCGCGACACGTTCTTCCGGTTCACCGGTGCGGACCTAACCCTTGAGGAACGGGTCGACGACTCCGTCGAGGTCGTCCGGGTCCCGTTCGAGTGGCCGATCCTCGAGGCCGACCTGCGGCGCTGGTCCAAGCGCCGGGCGGCGAACCCGAAGCTCTGGGCCAAGTGGCGCACCAAGCAGGACCAGATCCCGTTCCCGGAGAGCGGGTACGGACCGTGGCGCTCGGTGATCGAGAAGGCCGCGGAGCGGATCCACAAGCAGCACAAGGTCGACCTGACGGTCGCCACCGCGAACCCGCACGTCGCGTTCACCGCGGCGTACCACCTGCACAAGAAGTTCCAGGTGCCCTACGTCATGGACTACCGCGACGCGTGGCTGCTGGACGTCTTCACCGGTGACCGGCTGCACGAGCCGAACAGCCGCGCGGCCCGCTGGGAGAAGAAGCTGGTCGAGTCCGCTCGCGAGGTCTGGTTCGTCAACGACCCGATCAAGGAGTGGCACGAGAAGCTCTACCCGGCGCAGGCGAACCGGATGCACACCGTCGCCAACGGCTTCGACCCCGACCTGGTGCCGGACACCCAGGACCGTGGCGCGGTCACCGACCGCCCGCTGGTCTTCGGGTACGTCGGAACCGTGTCGCCGAAGGTGCCGCTCAAGGAGTTCGTCGAGGGCTGGCAGCTCGCGAAGGAACAGTCGCCGGAGCTCGAGGGCGCGAAGGCCAAGATCCACGGCTACCTCGGGTACTACGCGCAGCCGCGGGCGGACATGCTCGCGACGATCAACGCCGCCGCCGACGCCGGGGTCAGCTACGAGGGCCCGGTCGGCAAGGCCGAGATCGCCAAGGCGTACGACGAGTTCGACGCGCAGCTGCTGATGCTCGGCAAGGGGCGGTACGTGACCAGCGGCAAGGTGTTCGAGTACCTCGCGACCGGGTTGCCGGTGGTGTCGGTGCACGACCCCGAGAACGCGGCGTCCGACGTACTGCGTGGGCATCCGTTGTGGTTCCCGGTCGCGGACGTGACGCCGGAGGCGATCGCGGCGGCGCTGATCGAGGCGGCGCACTCGGCGCGGACCGCGGACGAGGGGATCCGGGCGAAGGCGCGGGAGTTCGGTGCGTCGTACCGGCGGGACCTGCAGCTCGACCCGCGGATCGAGTCGCTGGCCGCGAGCGTGAAGAAGGTGGCCGCATGAGCAACGTCGTACTGCTGTCGACGCGGCGGTTGCCGCCGACGTACTTCGACCAGGTCCGTGAGGATCTTGGCAATCAGGACATCACGATCGACGTTGTCGGTTGGGTCGCTCCTTCCGCGTGGGTGGCCGACAAGGTCAACACGTTCACGTTGATCGGTCCCGGGCGGATGCCGGCACAGCCGGTCGTCGAGCCCGAGCCGATCGATCCCACGGACGAGGCACCCGACGCAGTCATCGCCCCGGAGGCGGTCGCCGAACCGGAAGCCGTTGTTGAAGAGACCAAGGTCGCTCCGGCTGCTGCTGAGGTTCCCTCCACACCGCCGGTAGCTCCTGCAGCGCCTGCCGCCAAGCCTCGGCCGACTGGGGCCAAGCGGGTTGTCAAGGCTGTGGAGTGGCGGGCTCGGCGGGCTCGGAAGGTTGCGGGGCGGATGTTGCCGCCGGCAATCAAGAAGTCGGCGCCGGTGAAGTTCCTGCGGGGACAGCGGGCGACGAGTGATCTCGGGAAGACGTACTGGGCGCGGGTGCTGACCCGCCGGGACGTGCTCGCGACCATCGACCAGGCCGACGTGGTCGTGGCCCTGGACGCGGGCGCGATCTGGGCCGGCTGGAACCTCGGCCAGCGGAAGACCAGCACCCCGGTGGTGCTCGGTCTCCCGGCGGCCCGCCGCGAACTGGACATGCTGAAGGTCCCGGCAGGTAATGGGTGACACAGTGACGGTGACGCGATCGATGCGCGAGCACCTGCCGGCGCCGTTGGCCCGGACCGCGGGAGCGGTCCGGAGGCGCCTGCGCGGCTTGCGGTACTCGTTCGCACAACTGCCGGCGTTCCCGCCGGCAGCGACGACGCCCGTGCGGATGCTGGTCGGACCGACCAACTCCGCCGGGCAGGGGCACGCCTGGGCACTGGCCGCGAAGACCCTGCCCGACGTCGACGCCGTCTCGTTCTCGCTGCACCGCAAGGGCCAGTTCCAGTTCGCCGACGACTACGGCGTACCGCTGGCGTGGTTCGGTCAGCCCCGCTGGCAGCGCGCCCAGCAGCAGCATGTCCTCGGCAACTACACGCATGTGATGGTCGAGTCGCTGCGCCCGCTCTTCGGCGCCCGCGGCTACTCCGACGCGGCCGCGGACATCGAGGAGATGCTCGCCAAGGGCATCGACGTCTCGCTGCTCTTCCACGGTTCCGACATCCGCCTGCCCAGCCGGCACGCGAAGCGCGAGCGCTGGTCGCCGTTCACCCCAGGTGACGAGCTGACCGACCGTCTCGAGCCGCAGGCCCGCCGGCACGCGGAGTTGGTGGAGTCGCTCGGCCTGCCCGTGTTCGTCTCCACGGTCGACCTGCTGGACGACGTACCGAACGCCCAGTGGTTGCCGGTGGCGATCGATCCGACACGGTGGCAGCAGTCCGCGCGGCCGCTGTTCGCCGGCCCGAAGCCGGTCGTCGCGCACGTCCCGTCGAACGCGAAACTCAAAGGCACGCAGGAGATCGACGAGGTCCTCACCGATCTCCAGGACCGTGGCCTGGTCGAGTACCGCCGGATCACCGGCGTGCAGCACCAGGACATGCCCGCCGTCATCGGCGACGCCGACATCGTTGTCGACCAACTGCACATCGGTCTGTACGGCGTGGCGGCCGCGGAAGCCCTGGCCGCCGGGCGGATCGTGGTTTCGTACGTCGGTGACGCGGTGCGCCAGCGGGTGCGTACTCTGACTGGGCGAGAGGTGCCGATCGAGGAGGCGGATCCCGACACCCTGGGTGATGTCCTCTCCGGTCTGATCGCCGATCGTGACGCCGCCGCCGAGCGGGCTTCCGCCGGCCCCGGCTTCGTGGCCGAACTGCACGACGGACGCCGATCGGCCGCAGTACTGAGAAGTTGGCTCATTTCGAAGGAGACCCTGTGACGTCCCGCATCGCGCCATCCGCCGACGTCGACGACAGCGCTCAGATCGGCGACGGCTCGTCGGTCTGGCATCTGGCCCAGATCCGCGAGAACGCGGTCCTCGGCGAGAACTGCATCGTCGGCCGCGGAGCCTACGTCGGGACCGGGGTCCGGATGGGCGACAACTGCAAGATCCAGAACTACGCGCTGGTGTACGAGCCCGCGTCCCTCGAGGACGGTGTGTTCATCGGCCCGGCGGTGGTCCTCACCAACGACTACTTCCCGCGCGCGGTGAACCCGGACGGTTCGCCGAAGAGCGGCCACGACTGGGAACCGGTCGGGGTGACGATGAAACAAGGCTGCTCGCTCGGTGCGCGCAGCGTGTGCGTGGCCCCCGTCACCATCGGTCGCTGGGCGACCGTCGCCGCGGGTGCGGTGGTGACCAAGGACGTGCCAGACTTCGCGCTGGTCGCCGGGGTCCCGGCGCGCCGGCTCAAGTGGGTCGGCAAGGCCGGGGTTCCGCTGCTCGACGTCGGTAACGGCGAGTGGAAGTGCCCGAACACGGGCGAGATGTACATCGAAACCGACGGACGGCTGCGGCCGGCCGACGAAACACAGGAGGAGAACTGATGGTGCAGCCGATTCCGGCCGCGAAGCCGATCATCGGGAAGGAGGAGCGCGAGGCCGTCGACCGGGTGATGCAGTCCGGCATGCTGGCCCAGGGCCCCGAGGTGGCGGCGTTCGAGCAGGAGTTCGGCGCAGCGCTGGTCTCCGGCCGGGCGTGCGTCGCGACCAACTCCGGAACCTCCGGTCTGCACCTCGGCCTGCTGGCCGCTGGCGTCGGCCCGGGTGACGAGGTCATCGTCCCGTCCTTCACCTTCGCCGCGACCGCGAACAGCGTCGCGCTGACCGGCGCCACGCCGGTGTTCGTCGACATCGAGCCGACGTACTTCTGCCTGGACCCGGTGGCGGTCGAGGCCGCGATCACCGAGAAGACCAAGGCCGTCATGCCGGTGCACCTGTTCGGGCACCCGGCGAACATGACCGCGCTGCAGGCCATTGCTGATAAACACAGTGCCGACAAGCCCGCCGAGCGCCGCATCCAAATTTTCGAGGACGCCGCGCAGGCGCACGGCGCGACCTGGAACGGCGCGCCGGTCGGTACCTTCGGCGCGTTCGCGATGTTCAGCCTGTACCCGACCAAGAACATGACGTCCGGTGAGGGCGGCATGAACTCGGTCGCGAACGAGGACCTCGAGCGCCGGATGCGGCTGTTCCGCAACCAGGGCATGCTCAAGCAGTACGAGAACGAGGTCGTCGGCCTGAACAACCGGATGACCGACCTGCACGCCGCCATCGGCCGGGTGCAGCTGACCAAGGTCGGCGGCTGGACGAAGCAGCGGCAGGAGAACGCGGCCTTCCTGGACGCGAACCTCGCCGGTGTCGGCGTCCCGGCGGTCGCCGCCGAGGCGAGCCACGTGTACCACCAGTACACGATCCGCGTGACCGAGGACCGCGACGGCTTCGCGAACGCCCTGCGGACCGAGTACGGCGTCGGCTGCGGCGTGTACTACCCGATCCCGAACCACCGGCTCCCGTCGTTCCAGCGTGAGCTGGACCTGCCGGAGACCGAGAAGGCCGCGGCCGAGGTGCTCTCGCTGCCGGTCCACCCCTCGCTGTCCGAGGACGACCTGAACCGGATCGTGGCCGCGGTGAACACCGTGGCGAAGGCGGGTGCGTGAGCCATGGCGAACACTGCGAACCTGCGTGCGGGCCTGATCGGCCTGGGCATGATGGGGCGGCACCACGCGCGTGTGCTGGCCTCCCTCGAGGGTGTCGACCTGGTCGCGGTCGCCGACCCGGGTGGTGACAAGTTCGGTGTCGCCGGCGGTCGTCCGGTGTACGAGAACATCGAGCAGCTGATCGCCGAGAAGATCGACTACTGCATGGTCGCGGTGCCGACCCAGTACCACGCCGAGATCGCGAAGGCGCTGGCCGAGGCCGGCGTGCACGCGATGATCGAGAAGCCGCTGGCCGGCTCCTCGGCCGAGGCGACCGAGATCGCGAAGGCGTTCGAGGCGGCCGGCCTGGTCGGCGCGGTGGGTCACATCGAGCGGTACAACCCGGCGCTGCAGGCGCTGCGGGTGCGGCTGGAGGCCGGCGAGCTGGGCGACATCTACCAGATCACCACCCGCCGCCAGGGCCCGTTCCCGGCCCGGATCGCCGACGTCGGCGTGGTGCTCGACCTGGCCACCCACGACATCGACCTGACCGCGTGGGTGACGCAGTCGCCGTTCGTCACGGTGGCCGCGCAGAGCGCCCACAAGTCTGGCCGGCAGTACGAGGACCTGATCGCGGTGACCGGCAAGCTGGCCGACGGGACCGTCACCAGCCACCTGGTCAACTGGCTGTCCCCGATGAAGGAGCGGCTCACCGTCGTCACCGGTGAGAAGGGCGCCTTCATCGCCGACACGCTGCTGGCCGACCTCACCTTCCACTCCAACGGCACCGTGCAGACCGCCTGGGACGACGTCGCGCACTTCCGCGGTGTCAGCGAGGGCGACATGATCCGCTACGCGATCAGCAAGCCGGAGCCGCTGAAGACCGAGCACGAGGCCTTCCGGGACGCCGTGCTGGGCAAGGATGCCGACATCGTCACGCTGCAGCAGGGTCTGACCACCGTCGCGGTGGCCGAGGCCGTGATCCAGTCGGCCGCCGAGGACCGCACCATCGCGGTCGCCGGGGAGAACCGGTAGTCATGAAGGTCCTGAGCGTTGTCGGTGCGCGCCCGCAGTTCGTGAAGCTGGCGCCGGTCGCGGAAGCATTCGCCGCAACCGAGCACCAGCACGTCATCGTGCACACCGGGCAGCACTACGACAAGAACATGTCCGACGTGTTCTTCGCCGACCTGCGGATCCCGGACCCGGACGTCCACCTGGGTGTCGGGTCCGGCAGCCACGGTGTCCAGACCGGCGCGATGCTGGCCGCGATGGACGCCGTACTGGACGAGCACAAGCCGGACTGGGTGCTCGTCTACGGCGACACCAACTCGACGCTGGCCGGTGCGTTGTCGGCGGTCAAGATGCACCTGCCGGTCGCGCACCTCGAGGCCGGGCTGCGCTCCTTCAACCGGCTGATGCCGGAGGAGCACAACCGGGTGCTCACCGACCACGCGGCGGACCTGCTGCTGGCCCCGACCCAGGTGGCGATGGACCACCTGGCCAACG
Organism: Kribbella sp. NPDC054772; assembly: GCF_053611945.1. Lineage (NCBI taxonomy): Bacteria > Bacillati > Actinomycetota > Actinomycetes > Propionibacteriales > Kribbellaceae > Kribbella > Kribbella sp. NPDC054772. Next base: position 17,684 of record NZ_JBSHBJ010000041.1, read on the forward strand.
AGGGTCTGGCGGGCAAGTCCCGGCTGGTCGGCGACGTGATGACCGACGTGTGCTTCCGGGTCCGCGACGCGGTGCAGGACAAGCCGCTGGACCTGCCCTTCAAGCAGGGCGAGTACGTCGTGTCGACGATCCACCGCGCCGAGAACACCGACGACCCGGCGCGACTGGCCGCGATCGTCGACGGTCTGGCCGCAGCTGGTGCGCCGGTGCTGCTGCTCGCCCACCCGCGGTTGGTCGCGAAGTGCGCGGAGCACGGCATCAAACTGGAGCGTCCGGACGGTTCGCTGCATGTCCGGGAGCCGCTGGCGTACCCGGAGATGGTCGCGGCCGTCCTCGGTTCGGCCGGTGTCGTGACCGACTCCGGTGGTCTCCAGAAGGAGGCCTTCCTGCTCGGCCGGGTGTGCACGACGCTGCGCACCGAGACCGAGTGGGTGGAGACGTTGGAGGGCGGATGGAACGTGCTGACATCCGACGTGAGTAAGCTGCCTGCGCTGGCTGCCCGGCCGGCGCCCACGGGGGACCGCCCGATGCCGTACGGCGACGGCCACGCTGCGGAGCGTGTCGTCTCTACTCTCGCGGAGTAACTACATGACGAAGGCCGCCGAAGAGAACCAGTCGCCGACCCAGGATCTCCCTGGGTCGGCCGATGTGGGGACCCCGCCTCCAGGCGCGCCGGCGAGTACGGCCACCTCGAGCGGTCCGGCGGCCCGCCCCGGACGGTTACCTCGGGTCGAGTCGCTCACCGGCCTGCGCTGGTGGGCGGCCTTCTTCGTCTTCTGCCACCACATGACGAACCTGGCGCCGCTGCCGATCTTCGACTTCTTGAAGTACGGCACCTCCGGCGTCACGTTCTTCTTCGTGCTGTCGGGTTTCGTGCTCACCTGGTCCGCGCAGAAGGGCACGAAGGTCCGGACGTTCTACCGGCGCCGGTTCGCGCGGATCTTCCCGCTGTACTTCCTCACCCTGGTGGCGGCGTTCTTCGTCTTCTACCGGGTCGACCCGCCGGCCGGGATGTCGTGGATCAAGCCCGTCTCGATCACCGTGCTGGTGCTGTCGACGTTCCTGCTGCACGGCTGGTCGAACAACCCGACCGTCCTGTACGGCGGGAACCCGGCCGGCTGGACGCTCTCGGTGGAGGCGTTCTTCTACGCGTACTTCCCGTTCGTCTGGCGGGCCACGCAGAAGCTGAAGACGGCCGGCGGCCTGATCCTGTGCGTCGCGGTGATCGTGCTCGGCGGCGGCTACCGGCTGGCGTTGTTCCACTACAAGGACGTCGTACCGATCCTGCCGCAGCCGGTCCTGCACTCGGTGGCGTTCCTGTTCGGCATCGGCCTGGCGATCGCGCTGCGGTCGGGCTGGAAGCCGCGGATCCCGGTGTGGTTCGCGTTCCTGGTCACCGGCGGCGGTCTGTACGTGCTCTGGTACTCCGGTAAGCACGCGGCCACCTTCCCCGGCGCGATCACGATGGGCCTGTGCCAGAAGGAATTTCTCACGTTCCTGTACGGGTTCCTGATCCTGGCGGTCGCGGCCCGCGACATGCGCGGCGGCCGGTCGCTGCTGCGCAGCAAGCCGCTGGTCGCGCTCGGCCAGTGGTCGTACGCGTTCTACCTGATCCACGCGACCATCCTGTACGCGATCAAGGAGTACCACGGCGTCGCCGGCCCGATCGGCTGGTCGAACCTGACCTGGTACGCCGGTGTACTCGCCCTCTCGATCTTCGCCTCGTGGCTGCTCTACAAGTTCGTCGAGCACCCGCTGGAACGGAAGCTCCGAGGCCCCCGATGAAGAATCACTACCTAGTGGAGAACCAGTGCGTGTCAGTGTTGTTGCCTTAGGCAAGATCGGACTGCCGTTGGCGGTCCAGTTCGCCGCCAAGGGCCATCAGGTCGTCGGCGTCGACATCAACGAGAAGTTCGTCGAGCTGGTCAACGCCGGCCAGGAACCGTTCCCGGGTGAGGCCCACCTGCAGGAGCTGCTCTCCGAGACCGTGGCCGACGGCCGCCTGCGGGCGACCACCGACTACGCGGACGCGATCCCGAACAGCGACGCGGTCGTCGTGGTCGTGCCGCTGTTCGTGGACGAGCAGACCGGGCAGCCGGAGTTCGGCTGGATGGAGAACGCGACCCGTTCGCTGGCCGAGCACCTCACCCCCGGCACGCTGGTCAGCTACGAGACCACGCTCCCGGTCGGTACCACCCGGAACCGGTGGAAGCCGATGCTCGAGGAGATCTCGGGTCTGACCGAGGGCACCGACTTCCACCTGGTGTTCTCGCCGGAGCGGGTGCTCACCGGCCGCGTGTTCGCGGACCTGCGCAAGTACCCGAAGCTGGTCGGTGGCCTGTCCGAGGAAGGCGCCAAGCGCGCGACCGCGTTCTACGAGGCCGTGCTGGACTTCGACGAGCGCCCCGACCTGGACCGCGCGAACGGCGTCTGGGACCTGGGTTCGGCCGAGGCGGCCGAGCTGGCGAAGCTGGCCGAGACCACCTACCGCGACGTGAACATCGGCCTGGCGAACCAGTTCGCCCGGTTCGCCGGCCAGAACGGCATCGACGTGCACGCCGTCATCGAGGCGTCGAACTCACAGCCGTACAGCCACATCCACCGGCCGGGTATCGCGGTCGGCGGGCACTGCATCCCGGTGTACCCGCGGCTGTACCTGTACACCGACCCGGACGCCACCGTCGTCCGTGCCGCCCGCGAGGCGAACGCCGGCATGCCGGACTACACGATCGGCCTGCTCGAGGGCGCGTTCGGCGAGCTCAAGGGAGCCAAGGTCGTCGTGCTCGGCGCGTCGTACCGTGGTGGGGTCAAGGAGACGGCGTTCTCCGGGGTGTTCCCGGCCGTGGAGGCGCTCATGGCACGCGGCGCGGAGGTGTCCGTGCACGACCCGATGTACACCGACGACGAGCTCCAGGCGTTCGGCTTCACGCCGTACACGCTGGGGACGCCGGTGGACGCGGCCGTGCTGCAGGCGGACCACGCGGAGTACGCGCAGCTGAGCCCGGCCGACCTGCCGGGCGTGAAGGTACTCGTCGACGGTCGTGACCGCACCGACCCGGCCAAGTGGGCCGGCGTGCGGCGGATTGTGATCGGAAGGTCGGTCAGCCAGTGACAACTGCCGACCTGCGGGTCGTGATGATGGTCGCCAACGACGTCACCAACGACAGTCGGGTCCGCAAAGAGGCCGCAGCACTGGCCGAGACCGGAGCAGAGGTAACTGTGCTCGGGGTCTCGGCCAGCGGCCTTCCGTCGAGGGAGATGCTCGACGGTGCGCTGATCGTCCGGGTGGCGGTGCCCTTCGCACTGCGTGAGGAACGGAAACGAAGCCGTACGGCGCGCCGGAACTGGCGGCCGCCGCTCGTGGGATACCGGTACCGCACGACCTATGTGGCGCGCAGCCAGCGGATCGCGGCCGAGCTCAAGGAGCTGAAGGCCGACTCCGGGCACGCGATCGCGCGCGCCAAGTCGGGCCAGGGAAACCCGGTCCAGTTCAAGGCCGGCGTCGCCACCCGGCTGCTCAGGCGTGCTCGCTGGAAGGCGGCCGAGCGGGCCGCCTGGGTGCGCAAGGGAGTCGGCAACAAGGCCGACGCCCCGTTCAAGTTCAGCTGGCGGGCGTACGACGGAGTGCTGCACCGGCTGCCCTGGCCGGCGCCGTGGCGCAAGCTGCACCCCGAGGCGCTCGACCTGGAGATCGCGTTCGGCGACCTGATCGACCGCCTCGAGCCGGACGTGGTGCACGCGCACGACATGCACGTGATCGGCGTCGCCACCCGCGCCGCCGGCCGCGCGAAGCTCCGCGGCCGCACCCTGAAGGTCGTGTACGACGCGCACGAGTACGTCGCCGGACTCTCGCAGTACGGCGCGCGCACCCGCCGCTCGATCGCGGCGTGGGCCAACCACGAGCGTGAGTACATCGGCCAGGCGGACAAGGTGATCACCGTCAGCCCGGCGATCGCGACCCGGCTGCGCAGCGAGCACGGTCTCGACCACGAGCCGACCGTGGTGATGAACACGCCGAACCCTGCTGATGTGTCGGTCGAGGTGTCCGACATTCGCAGCGAGATCGGCCTGGCGCCCGACGTACCACTGCTGGTCTACAGCGGTGGCGTCACCCGGGCGCGCGGTATCCACAGCGCCGTCCAGGCGCTGGTGGACCTGCCGGACGTGCACCTTGCGGTCGTCTGCGTGCCTGGTGTGGCGACGGATGCCGTGCGGGCGCTGCAGGCAGAGGCCGTGCAGCTCGAGGTCCAGGACCGGCTGCACTGCCTGGACCCGGTCAAGCCGGACGAGGTGGTCGCGTTCCTGCGCACCGCCGACGTCGGCCTGATCCCGATCCTGCGCTACCCGAGCCACGAGATGGCGCTGCCGAACAAGCTGTTCGAGTACGCCTTCGCCGGTCTGCCGGTGGTGGTCAGCGACATGCCGAGCATGAAGGAGTTCGTCGATCGCACCCGGATCGGCGAGGTCTTCCCCGCGGCGGACGCGCACGGCCTGGCCTCGAAGGTCCGGACGGTGCTCGGCGACCTGGACTCCTACCGTGAGCGGGTCGCCGATCCGGCGTACCAGCAGGAGGTGTCGTGGGCCGGTCAGGCGACCAAGCTGCGGGCGCTGTACGGCGAGCTGACCGGGCGGCAGCTCGAGATCACCCGGCCGGGCGGCAAGATCGTCAAGACCGGGCGGCACCTGCTGCTCGGTCCGGTCAACAGCGCCGGTCAGGCGTGGCTGTGGGCGACCGCGCTGGAGCGTGAGGTTCCGGACATCAAGGCCGAGTCGCTGACCACGGGCAGCGGGGCGTTCGACTTCCGCGTGCACCGCACGGGCACGTACCGGCAGTACCGGTCCGACCTGCGCTGGCAGCTGGAGCTGACGGCGTACGCGTTGCGCGAGGTCACCCACGTGCTGTTCGAGGCGGGCCGGCCGATGTTCGGTCAGCAGCGCGGGCAGATGTGGACGACCGACGTACCGATGCTGGACCAGGCCGGGATCAAGCACGGTCTGGTGTTCCACGGGTCCGAGATCCGGGACCCGGCGCAGCACCGCGAGCAGTACCAGTACTCGCCGTTCCGCGACCCGGACGACGAGCTGACCCAGCGGCTGCAGGCCGCGAACAACCTGATGCGCCGGCACCTGGACGGCTACAAGGGCCCGGTCTTCGTCACCACCCCGGACCTGATGGAGTTCGTCGAGAACAGCATCTGGCTGCCGCTGGCGGTCGATGTCGAGGGGTTCGCATCCACCCAGCCGGTGCTCGAGCGCGAGGTCCCGGTGGTGCTGCACGCACCGTCGGCCAGCGCGCTGAAGGGTTCGGCGTACGTCGACCCGGTGCTGACCGACCTGGATGCCCGGGGCCTGATCAAGTACAACCGGGTCCAGGGCGTGCCGCACGCGGAGCTCGCCGAAATGGTGAAGAGCGCCGACATCGTGGTCGACCAGTTGCTGCTCGGCTCGTACGGCGTGTTCGCGTGCGAGGCGATGGCGGCCGGCCGGGTCACCGTCGGGCACATCGCGGACCCGGTCCGGGACCTGCTGCCGACCGACCTGCCGATCGCCGAGGCGAATCCGGACGACCTGTCGGAGGTGATCGAGCGGCTGGTCGCCGAGCGCGACACCGCCCGCAAGATCGCCGACTCGGGTCCGGCGTTCGTGCGCGACCTGCACGACGGGCGGAAGTCGGTGGAGATGTTGCTGCCGTTCTTGAACAACGAGCTGCCGGTCGAGGACGAGAGCGAGTAAGTGCGGATTCTGATGATCGCGCAGTCCCCGATCGCCGGGGACTCGCGCATCCTCCGGGAGGCCACGGCGCTGGCCGCGGCCGGTCACACGCTGCACGTGATCGGCCGCGACGTCCCGGAAGCCTGGCTTGCCAACGTGCACAGTGAGGTCGGGCCGGGGATCACCGTGGAGTCGGTGTCCCGGTCCTCCGGTCTGCGGGCCGGGAACGGCGGTCTGACCGTCGGACACGGGCATTCGGGCCCGAAGGTGCTGGTCAAGCGGTTCGGCCGGTGGCTGCTGCTGCCCGAGCACCGGTCGCGCACCGAGAAGCAGTGGCGGGTCGCCGCGGCGCCTCGGGTGGCCGCGGCCGGTCCGGTCGACGTGGTGCATGCGCATGACTTCAACACGTTGGAGCTCGCCGCGGAGTACGCCGAGAAGTGGTCGGCGGCTCTCGTGTACGACACCCACGAGCTGTGGTTCGACCGCGCGCTTCCGGGGCGGCCGACGCCGTTGTGGCGCGCGCGGGGCCGCAAGTTCGAGGTCTCGCTGGCGTCGAAGGCGCGGGTCGTGTTCACGGTGTCGGACGGGATCGCCGAGCGGCTGCGGTCGCGTGGACTGTCCGACGTGCGCGTCGTACGGAACACGTTCCCGCGCGCGGACGACGTACCGCCGGCGCCGGATCAGCCCGAGGGCCTGCTGTACGCCGGACGCGTCGGTGCCGGGCGGGACCTGCCGACCGTGGTGTCGGCCGCTCGTCAGCTGGCGCCGTTCCGGACTGTGTTGATGGGGTCGGTGGATCCCAACTATCGCTTGGATCTGGGGCCGGTCGAGACGGTCGCGGAGCGGTCCATCGACGAGGTCGACGACACGCTGCGCGCGTACGGCATCTCGCTGGTCACGCTCACGAACACCTGCGAGAACCACCGCCTGGCGCTGCCGAACAAGCTCTTCCACGCCGTCCGGGCAGGCGTCCCGGTCGTCGCCGCCGACCTGCCCGAGCTGCGGGCGGTCGTCACGCAGTACAAGCTCGGCGGCCTGTACGAGCCGGGCAACCCCCAGTCGCTGGCCACCGCGGTCCGCTCGGTGATCGACAACTACAGCACCTACACCGACGGCGTCCGCTCCGCCGCAACAGAACTCAACTGGGAACACGACGCCGCAACCCTGGTCGCTGCCTATTCAGAGTTGTGATGGTGGTGGGGGGGGGGCGCGACCCAAACCACCAAACAAACACACAACAAAACGACTCAC